>JAHFRE010000284.1 GCA_023258955.1 Sterolibacterium sp. | reverse complement strand
AAGTCGGCGGACTCGGACAGGGTCAGGAAGCCGTGGGCGAAGCCGGGCGGGATCCACAGCATGCGCTTGTTGTCGCCGGAGAGCTCGACCCCGACCCAGCGGCCGAAGCTCGGTGAGGCGCGGCGCAGGTCGACCGCGACGTCGAACACCGTGCCGGCGACGACGCGCACCAACTTGCCCTGGGCGTGCTGCAGCTGGTAGTGCAGGCCGCGCAGCACGTTCTTGGTCGAACGCGAGTGGTTGTCTTGAACGAACTCCACCTCCAGGCCGAGCTGCGCCAGGGTCTTGTGATTGTAGCTCTCGAAGAAGAAACCGCGGTCGTCGCCGAAGACCCGCGGCTCGATGATCAGGACCTCGGGAATGGCGGTGGCGATGGCCCGCATCAGGCGTATACCTTGCCCTGGAGCAGACCCAACAGATAAGCGCCGTAGCCGTTCTTCGCCAGCGGCTGCGCCAGGCGCTCCAGCTGGGCGTCGTCTATCCAGCCCATGCGCCAGGCGATCTCTTCCGGGCAGGCGACCTTGAGCCCCTGCCGTTTCTCGATGGTGCCGATGTACTGCGAGGCTTCGAGCAGCGACTCGTGGGTGCCGGTGTCGAGCCAGGCCATGCCGCGACCCATGATCTCGACGTGCAGTTCGCCCCGCTCGAGGTAGATGCGGTTGACGTCGGTGATTTCCAGCTCGCCGCGCGGCGAGGGTTTGAGCTCGCGGGCGATGTCGATCACCTGGCGGTCGTAGAAATACAGGCCGGTCACGGCGTAGCGCGACTTCGGCCGCGGCGGCTTCTCTTCGATGCTGACGGCGCGGGCCTGCGCGTCGAACTCGACGACGCCGTAGCGCTCCGGGTCGGTGACCGGATAGGCGAAGACTGTGGCGCCCTGTTGCTTGGCATCGGCGCGCTGCAACTGCAGGGAGAAGTCGTGACCGTAGAAGACGTTGTCGCCGAGCACCAGGGCCGCGGGCGAGTCGTCGATGAAGTCGCGGCCGATGATGAAGGCCTGGGCCAGGCCGTCGGGCGAGGGCTGGACGGCGTAGCTGACGTTGATGCCCCACTGACCACCGTCGCCCAGCAGCTGCTCGAAGCGCGGCGTGTCCTGCGGCGTCGAGATCAGCAGGATGTCGCGCATGCCCGCCAGCATCAACGTCGTCAGCGAATAGTAGATCATCGGCTTGTCGTAGATCGGCAGCAGTTGCTTGGAGACCGCCAGGGTCACCGGATGCAGCCGGCTGCCGGCGCCACCGGCAAGGACGATGCCTCTTCTCTTACTCATGCGACTCCCCGTTCAGCGTAGTTTTTTTCCAGCCAGTGCTGATACTCGCCGCTCTCGACGTGCGCGATCCAGTCGCCATTGGCGAGATACCAGGCGACGGTCCTGGCCAGCCCGGATTCGAAACTTTCGCGCGGGACCCAGCCCAGTTCGCGCGCGATTTTGCCGGCGTCGATGGCGTAGCGCTGGTCGTGGCCGGGGCGGTCGGCGACGAAGCGCTTCAATTCGCTGTAAGAGCGGCCGTCGCTGCGCGGGCGCTGCAGGTCGAGCAGGCGGCAGAGGCTGTCGACCACCTGCAGATTGGTCCGCTCGGCGCCGCCGCCGATGTTGTAAGTCTCGCCCGGAACTCCGCGCTCGAACACCAGGCGCAGCGCCTCGGCGTGGTCGTCCACGTAGAGCCAGTCGCGCACGTTGTCGCCGCGCCCGTAGATGGGCAGGGGCTTGGCCGCGAGCGCGTTGTTGATCATCAGCGGGATCAGCTTCTCGGGAAACTGGCAGGGTCCGTAGTTGTTCGAACAGTTGGTGACCAACACCGGCAGGCCGTAGGTGTGCATCCAGGCGCGCACCAGGTGGTCGGAGGCGGCCTTGGAGGCGGAGTAGGGCGAGTTCGGGCTGTAGGGCGTCGTTTCGGTGAACAGGCCGGTGGCGCCGAGGCTGCCGTAGACCTCGTCGGTGGACACGTGCTGGAAGCGGAAGGCTGCCTTGGCGCTGTCGTCCAGGCCGAGCCAGTAGCCCCGCGCCGCTTCGAGCAGGGTGAAGGTGCCGCTGATGTTGGTGGCGATGAACTCGCCGGGGCCGTGGATCGAGCGATCGACGTGCGATTCGGCGGCGAGATGGATGACGCCGTCGGGCCGGTGTTCGGCGAAGAGGCGGTCCAGCGCCGCGCGGTCGCAGATGTCGCTGCGGCTGAATACGTGACGAGGATGGTCGGCCACGGCGGCCAGCGACTCGAGGTTGCCGGCGTAGGTGAGCTTGTCGATGTTGATGATCCGCCAGTCGCTGTTGGCGATCAGCAGCCTCACCAGCGCCGAGCCGATGAAACCGGCGCCGCCTGTAACGAATACGGTGGTCATGGCCGGCCCTCACGCTCACCAGGTTCGCTGCCGCCCGCGGGGGCGGCGCCCGCCTTCGGGCGGCCGCGCGGCTGGCTCATGCCGCAACGACGCGGTTCTTGCCCGCCCGTTTGGCCATGTACATCGCCGCGTCGGCGCGCTTGACCGCTTCGGCGGGCTGTTCTTGTGGGCCGAGCTCGGAGGCGCCGGCGCTGAAGGTGATGAGCATCTTCTGGTTCTCGTGGAGGAAATACTTGCGCGTCAGCTCGCGCTGCACCCGCGTCAGGATCTGCACGGCGTCGTCGAGCGAAGTGTCGGGCAGCAGGATCAGGAACTCCTCGCCACCGTAGCGCGCCAAGGTGTCCTGCGGCCGCAGCGTCTCCCTGACGACGGCGGAGAGGTGGATCAGGGCGCGGTCGCCGACCTGGTGGCCGTAGGTGTCGTTGAGCTTCTTGAAATTGTCGATGTCGAGCAGGCCCAGGCACAGCGGTGCCTCGTGGCGCACGGCGCGCGCCACTTCGCGCTCCAGCGCGTCGTCCATGCCCTTGCGGTTCAGGGCGCCGGTGAGGGCGTCGGTGCGGATCATCTCGCTGGTCTGCTCCAGCTCGTGTTGCAGCCGCTGCATCTCCTTCTCGCTCTCGTCGACGCGATGGCGCATCTCGCGCATTTCGTCGCGCGAACGCTGGGCGTTGAGCTGGATGGTGCGGGTCTCCTGCATCACCTCGGCGAGCACGTCGGAGAGCTGGCCGATGTCGCTGGCCTTGCTGATGCGCTCGACGCACAGCTCGATCTTGTCGTGATAGCTGCTGGTGGTTTCGGAGAAGTCGGCGAGCCGGTCGACGAAGGTGGCGAGCATGGTCTTCAGTCGGTCCTGGGCGTCGTGCAGATACTTCTTCAGCGCCCCCTGCTTGAAGATGAGCTCTTTCAGCCGGCGCTGAATGTCGTCGAGGCGGCGCAGGTCGAGCGGCTGTTGGGTCAGTTCGAGCAGCACGCTGATCTGGCCGTGTAGGTACTTGTCGTCGATCGCCAGCTCGCCGACGTTCTCGACCAACAGGTGCAGCACCTGCAGCAGGGCGCTGTTGAGTTCGGTGTGATCTTCGGCGACGAAGTTCAGCCGGTAGGTGTATTTCTTCAGCTGCGCCGCGAAGCGCGCCACGTCCTCGGGGCTGTGCGCGGCGCGGATGTCGGCGGCGAGCTTCTTCGCCTCGTCGACCATCTTCGGCGTGTCGCCCACCAGCACCGCGACGTTGTTCTCCAGCACCAGCGCCAGCAGCTCCTGCAACGGGTTGCCGGCGCCGACCGGTCCGACGGCTGCTGCTGCCTTGGCCGCCGGCGCCGGCTTGGCCTCGATCGGCGCCAGCGGATCGACCAACGACGGCATCGTTTCGGCAGCGCCACCCTGGGCCCAGGAGCGCATCAGCGATTGCACCCGGGTGAACAGCAGGTCGGGTGCGGCCGAGGTCTTCAACAGCCGCTCCAGGGACTCGCGCTTCTGCGCGCTGGTGAGGCCGGCGTGACTGCGCTCCAGTTGCTGCAGCACCTCGCGCAACAACCCGCCCCAGGCCGGCGCTTCGGCGCCGGCGGCGTCGAACAGCGCCACCAGCGAGCCCTTCAGGGCGTCCCAGCTCTTCTCCGCGATCGCCGTCTCGATCTGACGCCCCAAGCGCTTCTGCTCTGGCGCCTCGCGCGGCAGGGCGCTGGCGATGCCCTTGAGGGCTTTCTCGGGGAACAGCTCGGTCACCGTGGTGCCGGCGATCTCGTGGTAGAGCGCGACGTAGTTCTCGGGCGTCGGCGGCGTGCGCTGCAGGGACAGCCGACGCAGCACTTCGCGGGCGATTTCGGCCGGCTGGAGTTTGTCTGCCATGGGCTCGCGGTGATCGAAAAACGCTTATTCTACAAGGCCCAGCTTCAATCCGTAGTGGATCAGCTCGGCGTTGTTGTCCAGGCGCATCTTTTCCAGGACGCGCTTGCGGTATTCGCTGACGGTCTTGACGTTGATGTTCAGCTCTTCGGCGATCTGCGTCAACGTGCGTCCGCTGGCGATCAGGCAGAGCACCTGGTATTCGCGGTCAGAGAGGGTCTCGTGCGGCGGTCGGTCGCTGTCCTCGGCGATGAAATCGGCGAGCTTCACCGCCAGGGTCGGGCTCACGTACTTGTGGCCGCTGGCGACCTGGCGGATCGCCGTGACCAGGAGCTCGGGCGCGCTCTGTTTGGTCAGGTAGCCGGAGGCGCCCGCCTTCAGGGCGCGCACCGCGTAGAGGTCCTCCTGGTGCATGGAGAGGATCAGCACCGGCAGGCGGGGAAACTCCTTCTTCAGCATCTTCAGCGTGTCGATGCCGTTCCTGTTGGGCATCGAGATGTCGAGCAGGACCACGTCCCATTCGCCGCTGCGCACCAGGTGCATGGCGTCGACGCCGTCGTCGGCCTCGCCGGCGACGACCAGATCGTCGGTCTCGGAGAGGATCTGGCGCA
>JAHFRE010000081.1 GCA_023258955.1 Sterolibacterium sp. | reverse complement strand
CTCCCGCCAAACGGGCTACGGTTCCGTCGGCCAACTGGAAAGAGCCGGTATGGGAGACCCGAGTCTCGAGAGTCTCTCGTTGGTGATCGAGATTGGCGAGGGATGTACCATCGAAGCGAGAGATTCCCACGGCGACTGCAGCCACCAGCGTGCAAGCCAGGGCCACGGGCAACCAGGCGCGGCTCGACTTTGGGACAGGGGGCCAGCCCGAGTCCTTGCCCAGGTCCACAGCACCCAAGGTCTTGGGGACGATGCCGTCCAGGGCAGCCCACAGCCTCGCCACCTGCTCGTAGGCCGCTTGGTGTTGCGGCTTCTCGTCGCACCAATCGATCCAGGCCTGGCATTCGGCATAGCTCAGCTGGTCGTCGAGGAGCGCAAGAAAGCACTCCTCCGCCTTGGCGACAACGCTAGCATCAATGTTCGACGTCATGATTCTTCCCGCTCGTGCAAGCCCACACTTCGTTGACATTCCCGGAGCGCCCGGAGCACGTATTTCCTGACCATGCTCTCGGTCAGATCCATGCGCTCTGCGATCTCCGGGTAACCCAGCAGGTCGAACCTATAAAGGACAAAGGCCTGCCGGCATTTGGCCGGAAGAGCCTCGAGCGCACCCTTCAATAGCCTGACCATGTCCTTGGCTGCCAGTTCACCCTCCGGCCCGTCGCAGGAAGCCTCGCTGGTCGCGCCACCATAGGCTGCGCCAAAACCCCCGCGCTCTATCGCCTTGGCCTGGGTCCTGCTGCTTCTTACCCGATCGATATGGATATTCTTGGCGATGCCGAATACGTAGGACTCGACATCGATGATCTTTTCCGGATCCGCCATGCTGAGGAAACGAACGTAGGCCTCCTGCGCAATCTCCATGGCCTCCTCGAGGGATCGGGTGCGCAGCGTCAGATACCGTACCAAGATATTGTTGTAGCTGCGAAACACCTGGCTGGCCAGATTTCGCGTCTTGATAGATTCCGAAAGCGATTGAGCCACTTACAAACAACCAGGCGACATGACGGGACCCCTCAATGGAACATCGGCTCTGCAGCAATCGACTCCATCACCTAAAGACGTAGGAGGTCGGTCTTTTGGGAATGCCGGGCGAACTATACCGGCCGAGGTGCTGGCTCAGCAACGCCCTGCAATCGGCGAACCCTATCCCAGCGGTCGAGTTCCGCTTAATGGTCGCCAGGAATCTCTGGCGTCGGCAAACTGGCTCTTGTCCGGTATCAACGGTCGTCAATGTCTGGCTGCAATCCTCCGCTACCGAACCGGTTTCCCGCCGGTTGCGACCTTGGGCGCCGCACTCGCGGCAAGAGATTTCCGAACCACCATCACGTCGAACTCGGTGCGAAAAGTGCTCGTCTTTGTCGCTAGCGGCGGCCGAAGGCCGCATTCGCATCGATCTGCTTGTACTCGATGAATTCCACCGGAGCCAGGCAGTTCGGGTAGAGAATGTCGGCGAACTTCTTCACCGCGGCGGATGTTCCGTGAATCCGATTGGCCTCTGCGTCTCGCCAGACGAAGATGTGTACGAAGCGAGTGGGATGATCCGCGTCCTGCCATACCTCGTAGCGAAGGCTGCCGGGCTCATTCTCGCGGATGTACGCCACAAACTCATGTATGGCAGCAAGGCATTGATCGAGTGCTTCCGGCCGAACCTCGTAACGGGCAAGTTCGTGAATCTCGCCTGGGTTGCCCTGGATATAGGCCATATCAGGCTCCTAGATTTATTACGCCACGAGTTGCCTCAATACGCTGCCTACTGGCGGACTGCGGCAACTGGTCATAAGCGCCAATCTGGCGCGTTTAGCGTAGCACACCTCGAACGGCCATGAACCGTGAGTACCAACTGAAGAAGACCAGCAGTCCAGCGATGACGGCTCTCGTGATCGCCATCTGCTGACCCATAACGGCGCCGCCGTCCGTCAAGACGTATGTGTAAAGGAGGCTGATGAGAAATGCAGCTAGCGATACGATAAAGGTTGGCAACGCCAGTTTTCGACGTAGCAGTAAGAGGACCGAGGCAAGCAACGCGCCAAAGACGCCGACAGCCCAGTCGACCCTCATCCAACTCGGCATCCTTAGATAGTGGGCGATTTGATCCGGCGTCATGCCCGCTCGGGCAAGGTACTCCGAGCCCTGCGCCATGCTCATCACAAAGTCGAACACTCCGATGGCGTTGAATAGCACGGCGATCACGCCGATCAGCCAAATGTGCCAGGGCGTCTTCACAAGCGCATCTGTCATCGCAATCTCCGAAGATAGATCAGCCTGTCGATACTATATCATCGACGGGTGCTGTACCGACTCGCGACGGAATAGCCGGTCGGGGTGGGCCACTGTTCCAGCGATTGCGCCGACAATCGACCGGCAGCGATAGTTGCTCGACTTGAACCCGCCGTCGGCCATATTGAACGAACGACACTAACCCGATTCGCGTAGCTCTTGCCTTGGTTACCGTGCTCGGCTACGCTACGCTCGGTGGCTAAGGCTAGACACAGAACTAGAAATAGCAATCGGGCACTTCTGGTCCTATTTTGACCAACCGTCTTGCCCCTTCCTACGCCCCATTTGGCCCACAATCTTACGTGATTCTCGCATGCTCCAATCTCTCGACTTTGATGCCAAGCAATATGAGAAGGAGGCGCAAAAAGCGCTTGAGGAGGACATTCACTATTTGACTGCTGTCACGGAAATGGCCGACGTCAAGGAGGTGGTGGCGCAAGAAGCGATCTTCAGCGCCAGCGGCGCCAAGCTGATCGACAAGGGGGCGGTCATCGGCAGCGGGGTTCGCGAACGCCTACTAAAGCACGTATTGCTCAAGCCCATAGATAAGAGTGTCGCGGTCAAGGATGGCGTTGGGGCTGGACTTCTGGCCGAGGAAGCGGGTCGCCTGATAGCCAGCAAACCATATCTTCGCCGCCTGCTGACGAGCGGCGAGAAGGATCCTACGGGCCGGGAGGCTCTGCGCCAGTTGCAGTTGCCTGACCAGTTGGGATTCAAGCTGACGGTCATGCGCGAGCAATTGCCCTGGCTATTCGAGCAGTCGCTGGCGGCGACCCTCATAAGCTACTTTTTGGCGCAGCGCATGAAGCTCTCAACGCAGCAATGCACGGCGGCAATGCTCGCTGGCTTGATGCACGATCTGGGCGAACTGCATACAGATCCGACCTTGCTCGATCGGCGACGTAGATTGACCGAGGATGAACGGCGTCACATAGATGCCCATCCCGTCACAGGTCAGTTGATAGCTCGGGAGATGATCCCCGGCGTTGCCGAGGTGGCGACCGCGGTAATGCAGCACCACGAGAAGCTCGATGGCAGCGGCTATCCCTTGCGCCTGCGTGGAGAGGCGATCAGTCCGCTGGCCCAAATTGTTTCAATAGCAGATGCTTGCGCCGCCACCATGGCTCGTATCCGGGGCAGCATGCGCTTGAGCACCTTGTTGAGCCTCAACCGGCAGAAATTTGATCCCAGATTGGTCAAGTTGCTGCAAAGAGGCCTGAGCCATGAAGACGACACAAGCACCCAGGCTGACACTGTGGATGCAGCGCAGATCGAGGCAGCAGCGCGTTTGTTGCGCCGCTGGAGTGAGTTCTCTGCGAAGCTGTCCGGTAAGCCGCCAGCGGAACTCGCGTTTCTTTTCGAGCGCATGGGCGACCTGCGCATCATGTTGGTTCAATTCGGTCTGAATACCGAAGATCCCCAATCGCTTCAATCGCTGGCTATTGACCAGGAGATTGGCAAAGAGTTGGCAGCGGCGTTTGATGAGGTACGTTGGCAGATCACCGATCTGCAGCGCGAGACCGTAACTCGTCGTCCGGCCCTAGCGCAAGCCTTGTCCAGCGGCGAGGGCAAGATGCTCGAAGTTTGGATGAACGAGATCAGAGCGTATTTGGCGGTGGTCACGGCGCGTGTACGAAATCCCGCTTTGGAGCGCAGAGCAGATTCTGCAAAGACTTGACATTGGCGCATTGCTGCCGCTCATTTTCCAGGCGGTGAATTCCGGACCCGACCCTTAGCCGTCACCGGAGTGAGGTTGCTCTGTAGCCATTCAATCTGTCAAGAACGTAGCGTCCGGTTAGACTATGAGCGTCTCCGCACCGATGCCAACCAGACAATATCCCAACAAGATTGTTCATGCCAAACGATCTATCAAGACAACTATCTGCAAAGCCTACTGTCGGTCAGGCCCTACAGCAGGCGATTGACTATCATCAGACGGGGCAGTTGAAGGATGCTGAACGTCTCTATCGAGTAATCCTGCAAGCCCAACCTGGTCACCCCGACGCAAACCACAATCTAGGTTTGCTGGCAATGGAAGCAAGGCAGACCGCAGCCGCCATAGCTCATTTCAAGGCGGCACTTGATGTTCATCCAAACATCGAGCAATACAAACGTAGTTATGCCTACGCACTATATAGCCAAGCCAATTCTCAAATCGAACAAGGAAGACGTGACGCGGCCATATCCAGCTACCATCGAGCACTGGAGATATTGCCAGATCTCGCTGAGGCATATAGCAATCTAGGGAATTGCCAAGTTGAACAAGGAAGACATGATGACGCAATTGCTAACTGCCAGCGGGCACTCGCGATAAGGCCTGATTACGCCGAAGCATACAACAACCGAGGCAATGCCCAGCGACGCGTCAGGCAATTCGATAACGCGGTGATTAGCTACCAGCGGGCATTGCAGATCAAACCCGATCTTGCCACGGCGCACAGCAATTTCGGTGATCTCTTTCGAGACCATGGGCAATCTGCTAACGCCGTGGCAAGCTGCCGCCGGGCGCTGGCGGTCGAACCCGATTACGCCGCGGCGCACAGCAATCTAGGTGATGCGCTTACGGATCTCAGGCAACTCGATAACGCAGTGGCTAGCTACCTGCGTGCACTCAAAATCAAACCTGATCTCGCCAATGCGCACAACAATCTGTGCATTGCCCTAATAGCTCACGGGCGACTAGACACTGCCGTTGCAAGTTGCCACAGATCGATCGCCATAAGTCCTGAATGCGCGGAGGCGCATTGCCATCTTGGCGATGCTTTGCGGGAATTGAAGCAACTGGACAACGCCGTGGCGAGCTATCGTCGCGCGCTGGAGATCAGACCTGATTTCGTCAACGCACACAGCAATTTGGGCTTTGCGCTACTGGACTTGGGCCAACTGGACGGGGCAGCGGCAAGCTACAGACTTACGCTAGATATGAAACCTGATTGCGCCGAGGCGCACAGCAATCTGGGCGTTGTCCTGAGAGGCCAAGGGCAACTGCATGATGCAATGGCAAGCTATCAGCGAGCGCTCAAAGCCAGACCTGACTTCACAGACGCAGACTACAGACTTGGCAATCTCCTGCTTCTCATGGGCTGTTTTGACGAAGGCTGGTTGCGATATGAATCGCGGTACGATCCACGAACGTTGAAGCGCACTGCGATTCCTCCAGTAACCACGGTTCCACAATGGCGAGGTGAATCACTGCTTGGTAAAACGCTGCTATTTTGGTGTGAACAGGGCTTGGGTGATCAGATACAGTTCTGCCGCTATCTATCCATACTTAGACGACAAGGTGCAAGACGAATTACCTTAGTGTGCGCGCCCGCCCTAGAGTCCTTGCTCAAGAGGTGCAGTGGCGCTGATGAGGTCCTGACCTCTATTGACGCTGAGCGCGTCTCGGACCATGACTATTGGACGTTTCCCCTAAGCGTCCCTCTTCACTGCAGCACGACATTGAAGAGCATCCCTGCATCGATACCATACCTGAGTGCTGACGCAGAGCTTGAAGAAGATATCCGTGCGCGACTAGCCAACGTTTTGGATTACAAGGTGGGAATCTGCTGGCAAGGAGCCAAAGGATACGTTAACGATGCTGAGCGCTCACCTGGCTTGGAACCTTTCAGGCAGCTTTTCCGAGTAACTAGCGCACGCTTCTTCACACTATTGCCCCATGGACGTGATGCGTTTCTCCTAGCGGCAAGCTCGGCAGCTTTTGACCTTGGTCATGAGATTGATTTCCTGACTCCGCCTTTTGAAGAGACGGCGGCTTTGATCATGAACCTCGACTTGGTCATTACCAGTGACACATCGATAGCGCACCTTGCAGGTGCACTAGGTAAACCCGTCTGGGTCGTTCTTCCATTTGTTCCGGACTGGCGGTGGATGATGGATCGGGAGGATAGTCCGTGGTATCCGAGTATGCGGTTGTTCAGGCAGAGGAGACGCGGTGACTGGATTGATGTATTTGAACATGTAGCTCGGCGGCTAGAATCCGTTATTGCTGGCGAATCGCCGGTATTGTCACCCATACCCGGGCTAGAGGCAGCAATCTCAGCGAACCGGTCATTGCCTATACCTTTGTCGAGAGGCAGGTACCAGTCTTAACCTGGCACGCGGCGACCGGCCCATAAGACATTCCCAACTTTCGTTCGGGCCGAGGACCGGTCCGACCCCAGTTGGAAGATAGCCAGGCAATATCGAGCTGCTTAGGTCAGCCTTCGTTTTCGACAGACTTCATTGCTTCCGACCACTACCAGGAGGTCTCGCGCTCCGCCGAAGAGGTGATCTTGTGGATCGACAGGTCGGCGCCGTTGAATTCTTCTTCGGCGTCGAGACGCAGGCCAACGATTCTGTTCACGGCGCCGTAGACCACCAGGCCGCCGACCAGCGCGATCACCACGCCCAGCGCGGTGCCGGCCAATTGGGCTGCCAGGCTGACGCCGCCCATGCCACCCAGGGCCTTGATGCCGAAGATGCCGGCGGCGATGCCGCCCCAGGCGCCGCAAAGTCCGTGCAGGGGCCAGACGCCGAGCACGTCGTCGATCTTCCAGCGGTTTTGCGTCAGGGTGAACATCCAGACGAACAGCGCGCCGGCGACGCCGCCGGTGACCAGCGCCCCGATCGGGTGCATCAGGTCCGAGCCGGCGCAGATCGCCACCAGGCCGGCGAGCGGGCCGTTGTGCACGAAGCCCGGGTCGTTGCGGCCGGCGATCAGGGCGGTCAGCGTGCCGCCGACCATGGCCATCAGCGAGTTGATCGCCACCAGGCCGGAGACGTTCTCCAGTTGTTGCGCGCTCATCACGTTGAAGCCGAACCAGCCGACGGTGAGGATCCAGGCACCCAGCGCCAGAAAGGGCACGCTGGACGGCGGATGGGCGGAGATGGCGCCGTCCTTGCCGTAGCGGCCGCGCCGCGCACCCAATTGCAGCACCGCCATCAGCCCGATCCAGCCGCCCATCGCATGCACCACGACCGAGCCGGCGAAGTCGTGGAACTCCTCGCCGAAGCTGGCTTTCAACCAGTCCTGGACACCGTAGGCGTGGTTCCAGGCGATGCCCTCGAAGAAGGGATAGACGAAACCCACCAGCAAGAAGGTGGCGGCCAGTTGCGGGTTGAAACGAGCCCGTTCGGCGATGCCGCCCGAGACGATGGCGGGGACCGCTGCGGCAAAGGTGAGCAGGAAGAAGAATTTGACCAGTTCGTAACCGTGCTTCTGCGCCAGCACCTCGGCCCCGGAGAAGAAATTCACGCCGTAGGCGATGCTGTAGCCGATGAAGAAATAGGCGAGTGTGGACATCGAAAAGTCCACCAGGATCTTGACCAAGGCGTTGATCTGGTTCTTCTTGCGCACGGTGCCCAGCTCGAGAAAGGCAAAGCCCGCGTGCATCGCCAAGATCATGATGGCGCCGAGCAAGATGAACAGCACGTCGCTGGCGTTCTTCAGATTGTCCATTGTTGCCCCCTTTGACCGAAGCCTGCTCTAAAGCAATTAATGCACCAGAATAGGGCTTTGTTTAGACTCAGTCAGTTACAGCAGAAGCCCGCCCGTTCGGGGGAAAAATCGCACCGCTTTGGTGTATCGGGGCGCACATCGGCACCAAATCAGTTCGCTTCCACGCCCCTCGGCAGGAGCAGCCACATCTGTCCCTGCTGCCGCATCTTGCCCGCCTGGGCACCCGCCTCGGCGCCCGAACCCCAGAAGAAGTCGGCGCGCACGACGCCGCGGATGGCGCCACCAGTGTCCTGCGCCAGCATCAGCCGCTCCAGCGGCCGCTTGCTGTTCGGATAGGTGGTGGCAAGCCAGACCGGTGCCCCCAGGGTCAGGTGGCGTGGATCGACGGCGATGCTGCGCTCGGCGGTCAACGGCAGGCCGAGTGCTCCCGGCGGCCCTTCGCTGGTCAGCGGCAGCTCGCGAAAGAAGACCATGCTCGGGTTGGCGTTGAGCGCTGCGCGCGCGCGGTCCGGGTGGGCCTGGGTCCAGGCGCGGATGCCCTGCATCGAGGCCTTGTCCGCGCTCAGTTCGCCCTGCTCGACCAGCCAGCGGCCGACCGAGCGATAGGGGTGGCCGTTCTGGTCGGCGTAGCTCAGGCGCACCCGGCTGCCGTCGTCGAGGCGCACCTGGCCCGAGCCCTGGATCTGCATGAAGAAGAGGTCGATCTCGTCGTCCAGCCAGACCAGGGCCGTCGCCGGTTCGGCGGCTTGGGTCGACTCCCACTCGGCGCGAGAGAAATAGGGTACCAGCCGCCGCCCCTCGAGCCGCCCGCGCAAGCGCATGTGCTTGAGTTCCGGGTACAGATCGCCGAGTTCGACGTCGATCAGGTCCGGCGGCACGCCGAGCGCCGGATGGAGATAGGGCGGCTTGCGGCTGCGGCTGCCTTTGAGCACCGGCTCGTAGTAGCCGGTGATCAGACCCTCGCGGCTGGCGTCCGGATTCACCAGTCGCCAGGGCTGAAACTCGGTCTCGAACCAGTTGCGCAGGGCGCGGGGATCGTTGCGCCCGAGGCCGCCCGCAGCAGCGCACACCTCGCGCCAGGCGGGGCGCGCGCGCAGCGACTTGCAGGACACCAGAAAGGCGTCGAGGGCCGGCACCAGGTCGTCGCTGCCCCAGCCGGGCAGTTCTTCCCAGCTCGATCTCTCCAGCGGTTTGGCCGCGGGTTTCGCTGCCTCCGGCGTCGGACAAACCGGACAGGGGGCAGCCACGGGCAGCGGCGCTTGCACGGCGCAGGAAGCGAGCAGGGAGAGCAAGGGTAGAGCGGCGAGCAGGGCAAAACGTCGCGACATGGTTCTGCTAGAGTTCCGTGTTTCCCAGCCACCAGCTTAACCCATGAACGAGCTCTCACGATTCCTCGCCCGCGCGGAAGACCTGCTGACCCGGGTCGAAGCCCTGTTGCCGCCGCCCGCACCCGCGCCCGATTGGCAAGCGCTGGCCCACCGCTGGGCAAGGCGCAACGGCCGTGGCGGCCTGTTGCCGGTCAAGCATCCGCATCGGATTCGCCTCGACGACCTGCGCGGGATCGAGGAGCAGAAGGCGCGTATCGATCAGAACACGCGCCAATTCGTCGCCGGCAGGAGCGCCAACAACGTCCTGCTGACCGGCGCCCGCGGCACCGGCAAGTCATCCCTGGTGAAGGCGGTACTCAACCAGTACGCGTCTCGCGGCCTGCGCCTGATCGAGGTGGACAAGAGCGATCTGATCGACCTGCCGCAGATCGTGGACCTGATCGAAGAGCGCCGCGAGCGCTTCATCATCTTCTGCGACGACCTCTCCTTCGAGGCCAACGAACCCGGCTACAAGGCGCTGAAGAGCGTGCTCGACGGTTCGATCAGCGGCATGCCGGACAAGCTGCTGCTCTACGCCACGTCGAACCGGCGCCACCTGATGCCCGAGTACATGGCCGAGAACCTCGAGGCCAAGCACGTAGGCAACGAAATCCATCCGGGCGAGACCGTCGAGGAGAAGATCTCGCTGTCGGAGCGCTTTGGCCTGTGGTTGTCCTTCTATCCTTTCGACCAGGACCATTATCTGGCCATCTGCGCCCACTGGCTCGCCGAGTATGGCCTGAGCACAAGTGAGATCGAGGCCGCCAGGCATGAGGCCCTGCAGTGGGCGCTGACCCGCAGTTCGCGCAGCGGCCGCAGCGCCTGGCAGTTCGCGCGCGACTTCGCCGGCCGAGTTCGCCGCAAATCCCGATGAGTGTGGTCGATGTCGCGGCCGCCGTCCTGCTGCGGCCCGACGGCGCCTTCCTGCTCGGACGACGTCCGCCAGGCGGCTTCTATGCCGGCTTTTGGGAATTCCCCGGCGGCAAGGTGGAGGTCGGGGAGACGCCGCGCGCGGCCCTGGTCCGCGAGTTGCAGGAGGAATTGGGCATCGCGGTGGAGCGCGCCCATCCCTGGATCACCCGCGAATTCGTCTATCCTCACGCCCAGGTGCGGCTGCACTTCTTTCGCGTCACCGCCTGGGGCGGCGAAGTGCGCGACCTGCAGCACGACGCGCTGGCCTGGCAGCTGCCCGGGGCTGCCAGCGTGGCCCCGATGCTGCCGGCCAACGCCCCGGTGCTCGCGGCGCTGACCCTGCCCGATTTCTACGCGATCACCCAGGCGGGGAAGATCGGCATCGACCGGCAGATGCAGGCCCTGCTCGCCGCGCTCGCCGCTGGCCTGCGCCTGGTGCAGCTGCGCGAGCCGGAGCTGGCGGGGGCGCAACGCAGCGCGCTGGCCTACGCCGCGACCGAACTCTGCCACAGCTTCGGCGCCCGCATCCTATGCAACGGCGACCCTCAACTGGCGCTCGACGCCGGCGCCGACGGCGTCCATTTCAGCGCCGCCCAGTTGGCCTCGCTCGCTGCCCGCCCCGATCTGCCCCTGGTCGCCGCTTCCTGCCACAACGCGCAGGAACTGGCGCTGGCGGCAAGGCTGGGTCTGGATTTCGCGGTCCTCGGACCGGTTCGGGAGACCGCCAGCCACCCCGGTCGCCCGGGCCTCGGCTGGGACAATTTTTCGCGCCTGCTCGCCGGCACGCCGCTGCCCGTCTACGCGCTTGGCGGCCTCGGCCGCGACGATCTGGACGACGCGTGGGCGGCCGGCGCCCACGGGGTCGCCGCGATCAGGTCGGCCTGGAACTAGGCGTCGTCTTGTCCGGACTCTTCGGCCGGCTGCACCGGCACCCGATAGCGCTCGTCGGCCCAGGCGCCGAGGTCGATCTGCTTGCAGCGCTCGCAACAGAATGGGCGAAAGCGGTTCTCCGGGGTCCAGGCCGAGGGTTTGCCGCAGCTGGGACAGGTGACCAGCCGCGGCTTCGACTGGGAAGGAATCACGCGGGACGGCTCACAGATTGCAGAAGGTCAGCTCGAACTTGGCATCGGCATCGGCCGGCCGCGCGCGCAGATCGCCGTCGGGGATGGTGAAGCGGATGTTGAGCGCGTACTTGTTGGCGCTGATTTCCGGAATGTAGGGGTCGCTGCGCGGCACGCGCAGGCGCAGCATCTGCGCCGTGCGTCCGGCGAGCATCAGCTGATAGGCGCCGCCGATCGCCGTCTGCACCTCGGGCCGGCCGGAGGCCCGCAACAGACGCAGGACGATCGACAAACCGGCGCTGATCGGCAGGATCGGCGCCAGCCAGCCCTGCAGCCCGCTGCGCCGTTGTTCGCAATCGCGATGCAGCCAGTAGTGGTAGGCGGGCAAATCGAACTCGCAGACACCGCCCGGGATCGCGGCGCGATTCTTGATCGCCATCAGCCACTCGTTCTCGCGCAAATACTGACCGATCTTGCCGTGCATCGCCAGCATCTGCGCGCTCGCCTGCTCGATCTCGTAGAGCGCGCCGGAGAGCGCCTCCTCGGAGATTTCCGGGTTGTTGCGAAAGGTGAGCAGCGTCTGCCGCTGCCGCTCCAGTTCCTGCACCAGATCGAACTTGAGGTCGGCGCGACCGGCGACCTCGTGGATCTCGAATAGCGTCAGCAGCGCGACGTGGTGATCGTGAGCCTCGTTGGCGGAGAGGAAGTAGTGCGCCCGTTCGAACAACGACTCCAGGCGGAGCAGTGTGCGAATGCGCTCGCTCAGAGGATATTCGTAAGTGATCACACGCCGGCCAAGAGTGGGTTATCGGCCAATTCTGACCGATTCGCGGCCAAATCTCAACCTTGTTCAGGCCGGGTCGCGGTTGTTGCGGGCAAGTTCGAGGTAGCGCCGATGCAAGAGCTCGACCTGATGGCGCAGCCCGTCCATGCCATTGTCGTTGTTGATGACGTCATCGGCCGCTGCCAGACGCGTTGCGCGTTCTGCCTGGGTCGCCATGATGGCCAGCACCTCATCCCTGGTCAGCTGGCTGC
The DNA here is from genome assembly GCA_023258955.1 of Sterolibacterium sp. Classification (GTDB taxonomy): domain Bacteria; phylum Pseudomonadota; class Gammaproteobacteria; order Burkholderiales; family Rhodocyclaceae; genus CAIYYX01. Next base: position 3,183 of record JAHFRE010000081.1, on the reverse strand, counting down.
GCGCCATGACCCGCGCCACCTGGGTCTCCTCGGCGCAGTCGACCACCAGCACGCGCGAGCAGCGCCGGCGATAGCCCGGCGACTCGATCAGTAGCGGCACCACCATGACCACGTAAGGGGCCAAGGCTGCGAACGCGTCGGCGCAGCGCCGCTCGCTCTCGGCGCGGATCAGCGGATGGATGATCGCTTCCAGCCTGGAGCGGGCGGCGCTATCGGCAAAGACCAGTCTGCGCATGGCAGCACGGTCCAAGGCGCCGTCGCCGGCGACCACCGCGTCGCCGAAGCCAGCGCGCAGCGCTGCGATCGCCGCACCGCCGGGGGTGGTCAAGTCGTGCGCTATGGCATCGGCATCGACCAGCGCGGCGCCGAGTTCGGCGAACATGTCCGCCGCCACCGACTTGCCGCTACCGATGCCGCCGGTCAGGCCGAGGATGAAGCCACCCGCCACGCTCAGGGCTGCTCCGCGCAGGGCTTGAGCACGGCGGGCGGAAAGGCTTGCAGCGCTTCGCGCAACCGCTGCTCGAGGCCGTCGCTGCTGCCCTGCAACTTCAGCACCGTCTTCTCGCTCACTTGCAGTTTCGCCGAGCGCACCCCGCGCCGGACCAAGGCCTGGAGAAAATCGCTGCCCGCCTGCTGGCTGGTGAAAGCCCCGAGCAGGATGGCCAGTTGCAGCGGGCCTTCGTCCTCGACCAACTGGTAGCCCGACACCCCCAGGCGTTTCAACTCGGTCAACTTCTTCTCGGCGCTGGCTCTGTCCGGCAAGGGCGGGATCAGCACCCAGAAGCTGCTCGGGTCCTCGAGCTTGTCGCTGGCGATGCGCAAGGCCGGCAGCTTTTCGCCGATCGCCTGACGCAAACGCTGCGCATCGTCGGCGCCCAATCCTTCGACCAACCTGCAGATTTCAACCGCCGGGCGGCTGCCGGGCAACGTGGCGCTGACGATCTTGAGCTTCTCCGGCGCCAGTTGCCGCGCCAGCCGCTGCGGCTCGCGGTTCTCCTCGGGCGAGCCGAAATAGCCCTGGGCCCAAACCAGGAACAGCAGGTTGGCGAGTAGCAGGAAGATGAAGAGCGTGCGCATCGCGTCTCTACCCCGCGTCCTCGGTTGCCATGCGCGCTAGGCCTTCCAGCACCAGGTTGTCGATCTGCGCCAACGGCAGGTCGAGCAGTGGCGCCAGTTCGCTGGCGTTGCCGCCGGAGAGTACGCAGATCGCCTGCGGCTCGCGTGCGATGCCGGCGAACAGGCGCCCGATCGCTCCCGCCGTCGCCTGCAGGCAGCCGCTCGTGATGGCATCGGCGGTGTTGCGCGGCAGCGCGCTGTAGCGGCCGCCAGCGGCGGGCAGGCGCGCCGTGTTGGCGGCCAGCGCATCGCGCATTAGCGCGATGCCGGGCAGGATCAGGCCGCCGCGGAACAGGCCGTCGGCGTCGAGCAGATCGATGGTGGTGGCGGTCCCGGCGACGACGACCAGGCAGGCAGAGGCGCGCATGCTGTGCGCGCCGATCAGGGCCGCCCAGCGGTCGGCGCCGAGTTGCTGCGGCTGCTCGTAACCGTTGCGTACGCCGCACTGGCGGGCGACGCTCGCGCACCAGGAAAGCCGCACCCCAAGCGTCGTCGCCAGCTCGGTCAGCGCCCGCTGCGCGGCAGCGCCGGCGACGTTGCAGGCGATGGCGCGCTCCGGCCGCGGCTTGGCGGCCAAAGCGCCGCTCAGCGTCGCGCTCAGTGCCTCAATCTCTGCCGTCGGCAGCGCCCCCTGCTGGCGCCAGCCATCTCCCTCGCGCAGTCCCCACTTGAGGCGGGTGTTGCCGCAGTCGAGGCAGAGCAAACTCATGCGCTGCGCAGCGAGATTTCGCCGCTGACGATCCGCTGCACGCCGCCCTCGGTTTCCAGCAGCAGGGCGCCGTCGTCGGCCACCCCGCGGCAGACGCCTGAAAGCGGCGCGGCAAAGTCGGAGAGCAGTTGCACCGGACGCTGCTCGAAGGCGTGCCGCCGCGACCACTCGGCGCGCCAGGGCGTGAACCCATCGTTGGCAAAGGCCGTCAGCACCGTGTGCAACTGGACCAGCAAAGCGGCCAGCAGCTGGCTCGCGGTCGGCAGCGGTGGCGGCAGACAGGCCGAGCGCAGCCGCAGATCGGCTGGCATCGCCGAGGGCAGGCGCAGGTTCAGGCCGACCCCGAGGACCACGGCCTGGGTCTGGCCCGGCACCCCTTCGCAGAGCAGGCCGGCGAGCTTGCGCTCGTCCAACAGAAGATCGTTCGGCCATTTCAGCGCCAGACCCGCGACCGGAATCTGCTCGAGCGCGCGCGCCAGGGCGACACCGGCGGCGAGCGTCAGTCCGGCCAGCGAGGTGGCCGCGGCAAAACGCCAGAGCAGGGAAAAGGTGAGGCTGTCGCCCGGCGCCGAGAGCCAGGCGCGACCGCGCCGGCCGCGCCCCGCGGTCTGTTCCCGAGCGACGATGACGCTGCCCGAGGCCGCGCCCGCTTGGGCCCGCGCCAGCAGGCGGGCGTTGGTCGAGTCGCAACTATCGACCAGCTCGAGGTCGAAGCGGCAGGCGAGCTTGCCGAGCGCGGCGACGATCTCGCCGGCCGACAACTCGTCTGGCATGGCAGTGACTGAATTCACGCGGGCCCCAGGGGTCTCGATGGGGCCGATTATACGAGCTAGTCTTCCTCTTTCGCCTGCAGACCGAGCTCCTGGATCTTGCGCGTGATCGTGTTGCGACCGATGCCCAGCAGGTTCGCCGCCTCGATGCGTCGCCCACTCGACGCCGCCAGCGCTCGACGAATCAGCGTCGCTTCGAACTCCCGCGTCAACGTTTCGAAGACCGCACCCGGGCTCACAGCGATCAGGCGGTCGGCCTCATCGGCCAGCGACTGCTGCCAGTTGCGGCCGACGTCGAACGCGGGCTGCTCGCGCAGTTCCCCCGGCAGGTCGGCGACCTCGACCGTCTGTCCGGGCGCCATCACCGTCAGCCAGTGGCAGAGGTTCTCGAGCTGCCTCACGTTGCCCGGCAGCTCGAGATTAGCCAGATATTTCAGCGCCGCGTCGGAGAAGCGCTTGGCCTCCACCCGCAGCTCTTGCGCGCTCTTCTGCAGGAAGTGTTGCACCAGCAGGGGGATGTCCTCGCGTCGTTCGCGCAGCGTCGGCAGCCGCAGACGGATGACGTTGAGGCGATGGAACAGGTCCTCG
>JAHFRE010000283.1 GCA_023258955.1 Sterolibacterium sp. | reverse complement strand
AGCGCGTCCCAGTTCTTGTAGTAGTAGCCGGCGCGCTCCATGAAGTGCGGCACCCGGGCGCCGATCTCGGCGCCGTCTTTCACCGGCACCGGCGAAATGTAGACGTAACCGTTGATCATGCGGTGATCGACGCCACGTACCGGCGGCACCATGAAGATGCGATTGTTGTACTGCGACAGGGCGAGGAACCAGGCCTCGTCCCAAATGGTGTCGAAGGGATAGAGGGGCTCGGGGTAGTGCAAACCGTCGTTGAACCAGAAGGTGTCCTTCTCGTACTTGTTGCGCTCCGGATCGTCGGTGACGAATTGGTACTGATAGGGATACATCCTCTCCCAGCCTTCGGTCCCAGGAATCGCCTTGGCCTTGACGTCGTGCGGATCGGGAAATTTCATTGCGTGTCTCCTCCGAATTGGATGGTTGGATGTGGTGATGGTCTCGGTCGGGGTCTTGCTGCCCCGGTATTCCTGTCACTCGATTGCACGAGGCGTGCCAAGCATCTTGCTGCGGCGCCGCATCTAAAACCCTGTCATTGGTACAGTTTCTTGCTCCCGGATGGTCTGTGGCGATGCGGCGTTGCAGCGAAATTAGCCGCAACAGGCGGCGACGACGGCGGCGGCGCCGCGGCGAGAACCGCGACGCTTGATCATTTGGTAAGAATTGGGGCCACCGCCGCTGCGGGTTGACGATTTGGTAAACAGCTCGGTTGCAGGTATCTTTACCCGCCGCTTGCAGCGGCGTTGACCCCGATCAAGGTCTAGCGACCGACAAAGGCCTAAAAGCAGATGTCCGACGACTTGAGGGATCGATGGCCAACACCAGACTGCGCAGCATAGTGCGGGGAGGCAGCGAAGCAGGCAGCGACGACCTGCGCGCCCGCGTGCACTTCTGCGCCGAAACAGGCCAGATCTGGCTGCACGAGCACCGCATGCTTCTGGTGCACGCCGAGGCCCAGGCCTCCTTGCGCAAGGAGTTGATCGACACCCTGGGCATGAACCGCGCGCGCGGCCTGCTCGCGCGCATGGGCTACGCAGCCGGAGCGCGCGACGCCGAACTGGCGCGCACTCGCGCCCAGAACGCCAGCGACGGCGAAGCCTTCATGACCGGACCGCAATTGCACACGCTCGAAGGCGTGGTCAAGGTGACGCCGATCCGGCTGGAGATCGACCGCCTCGCCGGCAAGTTCTACGGCGAATTCCTTTGGGAGAACTCCTGGGAAGGCCAGTGGCACAGGCACTACTACGGCACCCACGCCGAACCGGTGTGCTGGTCGCAGATCGGTTACGCCTGCGGCTACACCTCCTCCTTCATGGGCCGGCCCGTGCTCTACAAGGAAGTCGAGTGCGTCGGCATGGGCGACAACAATTGCCGCATCATCGGCAAGCCGATCGAGGAGTGGGAGGACGCCAGCGACTACACCCGCTTCTTCGCCCGCGAGTCGATCGCCGACCAGTTGCTCGAGTTGCAAACCCAGGTCGTGGAACTGCGCTCTTCGATCGGCGACAAGAACAAGCTGCCCGCCGACATGATCGGCAACTCACCCGGCTTTCGCGCCGCCTACGAGATGCTGCAGCGGGCCGCAGCGAGCCAGATCACGGTGCTGCTGCTGGGCGAGACCGGCGTCGGCAAGGAGATGTTCGCGCGCACGCTGCACGATCGCAGCGCCCGCAATCAGCGGCCTTTCGTCGCCATCAACTGCGCCGCGATTCCGCTCGACCTGATGGAGGCGGAGTTGTTCGGCGTCGAGAAGGGTGCCTACACCGGGGCCCTGGTGTCGCGTCCAGGACGCTTCGAGAGAGCCGACGGCGGCACCCTGTTCCTCGACGAGATCGGCGACCTGCCGCTGCCGGCGCAAGCCAAGCTGCTGCGCGTGCTGCAGGACGGCGAGATCGAGCGCCTCGGCGACGACAAGACGCGCAAGGTGAATGTGCGGCTGGTGGCGGCCACCAACGGCGACCTCAAGCAACTGGTGCGCGAGGGCAAGTTCCGTTCCGATCTCTACTACCGCCTCAACGCGCTGCAGATCAGCATTCCGCCGCTGCGCGAACGCAAGGAGGATGTCGCGCTGTTGGCGCGGGCCTTTCTCGACAAATTCGCCGCGACCAACGGCAAGAAGCTGCGCGGCTTCACCGACAAGGCCAAGCGCGCCCTGCTCGCCTACCCCTGGCCGGGCAACATCCGCGAATTGCAGAACACCGTCGAGCGCGGCGTCATTCTGGCGCCGGCGGGGACGCGGGTCGAGGTCGAGCACCTGTTCTCCTCTTGCAGCAGCGAGCAACCGCAGGAGTTCAGCCTCGATACCAAGGGCGGCCTCGGCATGGGCCGCGGTGATAGCGTCGGGCAACTGTGCGAAGCCGTGTTCAATGGCGTCATGACCCTCGACCAGCTCGAGGCCATGCTGCTCGAGACCGCGGTGGACAAAGCCCGCGGCAACCTCTCCTCGGCGGCGCGGATGCTCGGCCTGACGCGACCGCAACTCGCCTATCGCCTCAAGCGGCGGCACGAAGACGCCAGCGCACTCGCCGCGGCGGCGGATTTGGGCGCGGCGCCACGATGAACTCGGACCTGCTGGCGCGGGTCCGCGACTATCTGGCAACCCACCACGTCGCAACCCTGGCGACCATGGGCAGCGACGGTCCCTGGGCCGCCGCGGTGTTCTACGTCGCCGACGGCGCCTCGCTGTACTTCCTCTCCTCGCCCAAGACGCGCCATTGCTGCAACCTGAAGCTGGAGCCGCGGGTCGCCGTGACGATACAGGATGACTGCAGCGAATGGTCTGCGATCAAGGGTGTGCAGCTGGCAGGAACGGTGAGCGAACTCGCCGGTGCCGAAGAGACGCTGGCGAAGAATCTCTACGCCGAGAAGTACGCATTCTTGCGCGTCGCGGCGCTGCTGCCCGCCGCCCTGGTCACGGCCCTGGCGCGCGTACGCTGGTACCGCATCGATGCGACGCGCTGCTATTTCATCGACAACAGCGTCGCCTTCGGCCGGCGCGACGAGATCGAACTGGGCTAGCGGCCAATACCGGTGTCACACCAAGTACGTGGCAGCACCAGCTACGTGCCAGCACCAGTGACGTGCTAGCACCAGCGACGTGCCAGCACCAGCTACGTGCTAGCTGCCGGCGCCATCGCGCAGCGCGCGGCGCAGTATCTTGCCGACGTTGGTCTTGGGCAGTTCCGATCGGAACTCGACCAGCTTGGGCACCTTGTAGCCGGTGAGATTGGCCTTGCAATGGGCGATCAGCGCGCTGGCGTCGAGCGTCGGGTCGCGCCTGACGACGTAGAGCTTGACCGCCTCGCCCGATTTCTCGTCGGCGACACCAACCGCCGCCACCTCCAACACGCCGGGGTGCATGGCCACCACCGCCTCGATCTCGTTCGGATAGACGTTGAAGCCCGAGACCAGGATCATGTCCTTCTTGCGATCGACGATGCGCACGAAGCCCTTCTCGTCCATCACCGCGACATCGCCGGTGCGCAGGAAACCATCGGCCATGATCACCTCGGCCGTCTCCGCCGGCCGCTTCCAGTAGCCCTTCATCACCTGCGGCCCGCGAACGCAGAGTTCGCCCGCCTGCCCCAAGGCAAGGTCCGCTCCCTGATCGTCACGGATCGCCACCTCGGTGGATGAGATCGGCAGGCCGATGGCACCGTTGTACGCAGGCAGATCGAGCGGGTTGATGGTCGCCGCCGGCGAGGTCTCGGTGAGGCCGTAGGCCTCGATCAGGGTGTTTCCCGTCACCTGCTTCCATTTTTCGGCGACCGCTTTCTGCACCGCCATGCCACCGCCCAGCGTGATGCGCAGCGTGCTGAAATCCAGCTGATCGAATCCGGGGGCGTGCACCAGGGCGTTGAACAGCGTATTGACGCCGGTGATGGTGGTGAATCGGTGCTTGCCCAGTTCCTTGACGAAGCCCGGCATGTCGCGCGGATTGGTGATCAGCACGTTGGTCGCCCCGAGCTTGAGGAAGGTAAGGCAGTTCGCCGTCAGCGCGAAGATGTGATAGAGCGGCAGGGCGGTGATGATGGTCTCGGGCGCAGTCGAGGTCATCGCCGGCTTGAGCCAGGCGTGCGCCTGCTGCAGGTTGGCGATGATGTTGCCGTGGCTGAGCATGGCGCCCTTGGACACGCCGGTGGTACCGCCGGTGTATTGCAGAAAGGCGATGTCTTCGTGGCCAACCGCCGCCGGTTTGAAGCTGCCAGCGTTGCCCTGCCCCAGCGCATCGTTGAAACGCACGGCGCGCGGCAAGGTGAAGGCGGGCACCAGCTTCTTGACATGGCGGACGACGAAGTTGACCAGGGTCCCCTTGAGGCCTCCCAGCATGTCGCCGAGGCCGGTGACGACGACGTGCTTGACTTCGGTTTTGCCGATCACCGCCTGCAGCACGTGGGCGAAGTTCTCCAGGATGACGATCGCCTCAGCGCCCGAATCCTTGAGCTGGTGCTCTAGTTCACGCGCCGTGTACAGCGGGTTGCAGTTGACGACGGTGTAGCCGGCGCGCAGGGCGGCGAACATGGCGACCGGGTACTGCAGGACGTTGGGCATCATCAGGGCGATCCGCGCGCCCGGCTGCAGTCCCAGGACTTGCTGGCAATAGGCGCCGAAATGCTGCGTCAGGCGATCGAGCTGGCCGTAGCTGATGCTCTTGCCCATGTTGATGTAAGCGATCCGTTCGGTGTAGTTGGCGACGCTCTTCTCGAACAGTTCGCCCAGACTGCGAAACTCGTCGACATCGATTTCGGCAGGAACGCCCGCCGGATAGCTCGCAAGCCAGATCCTTTCCATTTGCATCCCCTTT
>JAHFRE010000282.1 GCA_023258955.1 Sterolibacterium sp. | reverse complement strand
AGGCGTCGTCCCAGGGCAGGCTGGAGCCGGACAGGTCGTCGTTGATGCCGATGGTGAAGCTGTTCTTCGGCTTGTCCTGCTTCAGTTCGTCGAATACCGCCTTGATCATGCCCGGCGTGAATTCCTTGGAGGACAGGCCATAGCGGCCACCGACGACGCGCGGCATGCTCGCCATGCGCTGGGTGCCGTTGGCGAAGCTCATCGCCAGGGCGGTGACGATGTCCTTGTAGAGCGGCTCGCCATCGGCGCCCGGCTCTTTGTTGCGATCGAGCACGGCGATCTTCTTGACCGAGGCCGGCAGCGCCGCCAGCAGCGTCTCCGCGGCGAAGGGGCGGAATAGGCGGACCTTGAGCAGGCCCAGCTTCTCGCCGCGCGCGTTGAGGTGCTCGACCACTTCTTCGGTCGCCGTGGCGCCGGAACCCATGATGACGATGACGCGGTCGGCGTCGGCCGCACCGACGTATTCGTAGAGCTTGTACTGGCGACCGGTGAGGGTCGCGAACTTGTCCATGGCGCCCTGCACGATCGCCGGCATCGCCTCGTAGTAGGGGCTGATCGCCTCGCGCATCTGGAAGAAGACGTCGGGATTCTGCGAGGTGCCGCGCACCACCGGATGCTCCGGCGACAGGCCGCGGGCGCGATGCGCCTGCACCAGTTCGTCGGAGATCATGGCGCGCGCTTCGTCGAAGCTGACCTGATCGATCTTGCTCACTTCGTGCGAAGTGCGGAAGCCGTCGAAGAAATGCATCACCGGCAAACGCCCTTGCAGCGTCGCCGCCGTGGAGATCAACGCGAAGTCCTGGGCTTCCTGCACCGAGTTCGAACAGAGCATCACCCAGCCGCAGGAACGCACCGACATCACGTCGGAGTGGTCGCCGAAGATGGACAGGGCGTGGGTGGCGATGGTGCGCGCTGCCACGTGGAATACCGCCGAGGTCAATTCGCCGGCGATCTTGAACATATTGGGAATCATCAGCAGCAGACCCTGCGACGAGGTGAAGGTCGTCGCCATGGCGCCCGTCTGCAAGGCGCCGTGCACCGCCCCGGCGGCCCCACCCTCGTGCTGCATCTCGATCACCGCCGGCACCGAGCCCCACAGATTCTTCACCCCCGCGGCCGACCACTGATCGGAGAACTCGCCCATCGGCGAGGACGGCGTGATCGGATAGATGGCGATCACGTCGCTGGTCAGGTGGGCGATGTAGGCGGTCGCCTCGTTGGCGTCCAGGGTGACCACCTCGTGGCGGCGCTGCGGCTTGCGCTCCAGGCCGGTGTCCTTGGCAGCGTTATTTACGGCTTCGGGGTGAAGCATATGCGTGACTCCTTGATATTTGTTCAAAAGCTCCGATGAACGAGAGCAGGCGCGAAGACGTTCCAGCCTGGCAGGCGAGGGCTCCGCGGCAGATACTGCCTGCTATGCGGTCTTAGCCCCATGATTTAGATCAAATGTATGGGCATATGGATTCCCTGGAAAGGACTAGGGTTAAAGCGCTTGGTCCGCGCCTCTCGAGGGGAGATCGCCATGAACAGCAACGCGCGAGCGCGCCGATCGCTGCCGGTGCCCGCCGGCCTGCTGACCCGCCGGGCGATGGCTCCGTTGCGCCCGCCGACGGGCAAGTTGCTGATCTGACTCGCCGAGCGCCTTGGTATAATTGCGCATGGCCACCAGGAAGAGTTCGAACATTGTTCCCGCGAACAGCGATGAACTCTCCCTCGAGGACCACCTCAAGGATCTCATCGCCCGCGGTCTGCTCGCGCCCGGGCAAAGGGTCACCGAGGCCGAGGTCATGGAAGAGCGCGGCGCTTCCCGATCGCGCGTCAGGCAAGCCTTTCAGCGACTGGCGGTCGAAGGCATCATGATCATCGAGGAGTTCCGCGGCGCCTCGGTGAAGCGCTTGAGCGCTGCCGAAATCGTCCAACTCTACGAGGCGCGCGAGGTGATCGAAGGCCTCGCCGCCCGTCTGGCGGCAACGCAGTGCTCGGTCGGGCTGAAGGCCCAGTTGACCCGACTGATGGCGCAGCTGAAGGCCTGCGAGAAGTCGGGTGACTGGTTGCTATTTACCCAGCTCAACAACCAGTGGCACCAGCAGATCATCGACCATTGCGCCAACGCCTACGTGATGGGCTTGATGGGTCGTCTCAACGTGCCGCTGCACCGACTGTTGATCAAGCATTTCCTCAAGCCGCAGGAAATCGCCCAGGCGAACAAGGATCACGGCGAAATCACCGAGGCCATCATCGCCGGCGCCGCCGAGACCGCCGAGAAGCTGATGCGCCGCCACGTTCGCTCCGCCTTCAAGAAGGGGCGCGAGCGCATGGCGCCCGACGCCGCCTAGCCGCCACGCCTGCCGCCAGACCAGCGGTTCGCGCCTTGTATACCTGACGCCTATTGGAGAGTACTGCATGTTCAAGCACATCGACGCCTACGCCGGCGATCCCATCCTCAGCCTGGTCGAGACCTTCCTGCAGGACCCGCGGCCCAACAAGGTCAACCTCGGCATCGGCCTCTACTATGACGAAGACGGCCGCATCCCCCTGCTCGACGTGGTCAAGCGCACCGAAATAGCGCTGGCTGCGGCCGGCCTGACCCGCTCCTATCTGCCCATGGAAGGCCTCGCCGCCTACCGCGAGACCGTGCAGCGCCTGGTCTTCGGCGCCGATCGGGCAGCCGCTAGGGACAAGCGCATCGTCACCGTCCAGACCATCGGCGGTTCGGGTGCGCTCAAGGTCGGCGCCGACTTGCTCAAGCGCTACTTTCCCGATTCGGGGATATGGGTCAGCGATCCGACCTGGGACAACCACCGTTCGATGTTCGACGGTGCCGGCATCGCCGTGCATGACTACCCCTACTACGACCCAAAGTCCGGTGGCGTACGCTTTGCGGAAATGCTGGCGACGATCTCATCCTTGCCCGAGCGGAGCATCGTCCTGCTCCACCCCTGCTGCCACAACCCGACCGGCGTCGATCTGAGCCAGGACCAGTGGCGGGAATTGTTTCCAGTGTTGATCAAGAAGCGCCTGATTCCCTATTTCGATATGGCGTATCAGGGCTACGGCGACGGCATCGACGAGGACGCCTGGGCGGTTCGGGCGCTGGCCGACGCCGGCGGCAATTTCTTCGTCGGCAATTCCTTCTCGAAGAGCCTGTCCCTCTACGGCGAGCGTTGTGGCGCCCTGTCCGTCGTTTGTCCCGACCAGGCGCAGGCGGATCTCCTGCTCGGCCAACTCAAGTTCACCGTCCGCCGCAACTACTCCAGCCCGCCGACGCACGGCGGCCTGATCGTCTCGAGAATACTCGGCGACGCGGCCTCGACCGCCGAGTGGCAGGCCGAGGTGGCCAAGATGCGCGAGCGCATCAAGGCGATGCGGCGCAGCCTCCACGAAGTGATCTCAGCGCGCCTGCCTGGCCGCGACTTCGGCTACTTCCTCAACCAACGCGGCATGTTCAGCTACACCGGATTGTCACCGGCGCAGGTCGATACCCTGCGCGAACAGCACGCCGTCTATCTGGTGAATTCGGGCCGCATCTGCGTCGCCGGTCTCAACCTGAAGAACGTCGCCTACGTCGCCGAGGCGATGGCGGCTGTCATGTGAAACGCGCACTCAAGAAAACGAAGGGCCGCCCCAAGTCTTCTTGACCCCCGCGGGGGGCGGGCTGGGCGTAGCCCGGCCCTGGGGGCGCTCAGAAGCCGCGACCAGTGAAGCGCACGCCTTCGCCGCGGACGCGCAGCGTCGCCCCGGCGCCTTCGCTGTCGATCCTCAGCCTGCCGATGCGACTGCTGCAAGCGTAGGTGCGCCGCGGTGCCGCCTTCGCCGCCGCGCTGGCAGCGCATTTGATCCAACTGTCGCCCAGCCTCAGATAGCTGGTCGCCGCCGACGGATAGAACTCGGCCGGTCCGGCGTAGCGCAGCGCAGCGGTGTTGACCGCAGCGGCGCCGGCGTAGCGCGACGACTTGGCCGGGACCAGGGGCAGCGTGACGTAGGAGGCGTAGCGCCCATCGCGATGGAGGCTGATCGTCGGCGGCGCTTTGGGGTCGGCGCCGGGCGGCAGCTGATAGGTGGTCTTTTCCGCGCCCGTCACGGTGATGCGAATCCGGTTGCCCTTGCGGAAGACGTAAGAGATCGGATTGAAATCGAAGGCCAGTTCCACCGCCTGGGTCGCCGACAGCGGCGCGTAGTCGGCCTCGAGGCTGCGATGGTAGGGCAGCCCCATTTCCTTCCAGGGCGACCGCTCCTTCAGCTTGCGATGCCCCGCCCGGATGACGCCGTCGGTCACGTAGAGCGATTTGCCGCTGCCATCGACCTCCTCGATGTAGAGGACGAAGTTGCCATCCGGCGCGCTCGATGTGACCCACAGATGGGCGACCGGATGTCCGGTCATCTCGGTATCTGCGGGCAGCGGCGCGGTCGTGTAGGTCAGCCCCTTGGCATCGACCCCCGGCGCCATGTCGCCGCTCCAACTGCGCCCGAGGCGGTTGAACTTGCCGTCGAAGGCGGCGATGTCGTAGTCGACCTGATAGCTATCCTTGGCGGAGCCCCCCTTCGGCTTGCGCGTCAGCAATATGCCGTCGTTGGCCGAGGCCACGGTGTTGGAACGCCCGGCGGCGAAATAGAAGGCTGTGGACCGCTGCGTCGGAATCGGCCAATCCGCGGCAAAACGCCACTCGGCCTCCGGCGTGGCGTGGATGGTATGGTAATAGACCGGCGGTTCGTCGAGGATGCCGTTGTCTATCCCCTTCAGCACCTGGTCGAACCAGCGCCGATGTTCGACGCTCAAGAGGGGGCCGCCCTGGTCTTCGCCGAGGATGTTGTGC
>JAHFRE010000281.1 GCA_023258955.1 Sterolibacterium sp. | reverse complement strand
GTGCGATCTGCGGCTGGTAGACGAGTTCGAGTTCGTTGCGCTCGAGGGCGTGGCGCAGCCCCGACTCGAGCGACAGACGCTGGCTGACGCGGGTGTTGATCTCCCGCTCGAAGAACTGGAAGCGGTTGCGGTCGCCGTCCTTGGCCCGGTGCATGGCCGCCTCGGCGTTCTTCATCAGCGTGGCGGCGTCGGCCCCGTCGCGCGGATAGAGACTGGCACCGATGCTGCAGGCGACGTGCAACTCGTACTCGCCGACCCGGTATTCGCGCGACACTGCGTTGAAGATCCGGCCCATCGCCGCCATCGCATCCGTTTCCGATTCGACGTCGCCCAGGACCAGCACGAACTCGTCACCGCCGACCCGGCCGACCCGGTCTACGTCGCGCACGCAGGTCAGGATCTGGGTCGCCACGGCCTGCAGCAGCTGATCGCCGATGGCGTGGCCGAGGCTGTCGTTGAAGTACTTAAAGCGGTCGAGGCCGACCACGATCACCGCCACGGTCTTCTCGTGCCGCGCGGCGAGAGCCAGCGTGTGGGCGAGCCGGTCGCTGAGCAGATGGCGGTTGGGCAATCCGGTCAGGGCGTCGTGGTTGGCCTGCCGCTCGAGTTCGCTCTCGTAGTTGGCGCGCTCGGTGACGTCGCTGACGGCGTTGATGAAATGGGTCAGCTGCCCCTCGTCGTCGTATACCGGCGAGATGCGAATCTCGTTCCAGAACAGCTTGCCGCTCTTGGTGTAGTTGCGCACCACCAGGCGGGTCGCGACGCCGGAGCTGATCGCCTCGCGAAAGCGTTCGACATCGGTCTGGCCATGGTCGTCGCCGAAGAGCAGGCCCAGATCGCAGCCGAGCACCTCGGCCTCGCTGTAGCCGGTGATGGCCTCGAAGGCGGAATTGGCGTAGATGATCGGGTGCTCGCCCTGCTTCGCGGCGCGGCTGAACAGGATGCCGCTGTTGGCCGCCTCGAGCGCGTGGATGCGCAGCAGCTGCAACTCCCGCTCCAGATAGCGCCCGGCATCGTTCGCCCTTAGCCGCTCTCCGTCCTTCACGCTTCTGAGCAAGTTATTGTCCACCGTAACGACAACCCCGCGTCGCGCATCGGCACAAAGCGCTCGTCCCTATGCCATTGCCATAGGGAAGAAATATAACACAGTCGCCACAACAGGCAATGCGTTTGTCATTATTTCTTCGCTCCGGAGAACGCTGCACATTGTATGCGTACGGCATCAAAGACGGCAGGCGCAGCACGACACGATGCCAAAGCCGCGCCCACGCGCTATCATCGCAGCGGTTCGCCGCCGGACAATCGCTACCGTCATGAAGATCACCACCTGGAACGTAAATTCGCTCAAGGTCAGACTGCCGCAAGTGCTGGCCTGGCTGGCGAGCGAGCGACCCGACCTGTTGTGTCTGCAGGAGACCAAACTCGAGGACAGGACTTTTCCTCTGGCCCAGATCGAAGCCGCCGGTTACCGTGCGGTGTTCGCCGGCCAGCGCACCTACAACGGGGTGGCCATCCTGGCGCGCCAGGAGTTGCTCGATAGCGCCCGCGGCATGGACGGTTTCGCCGACGAGCAGCAGCGCTTGATCGCCGCCAGCGTCGCTTCGCCGGCGGGGCCGTTGCGCATCGTCTGTGTCTACGTGCCCAACGGCCAGGAGGTGGGCGCGGAAAAATACGCCTACAAGTTGCGCTGGCTGACCCACGCCGCGACCTGGCTGCGATCGGAGCTGCAGCGCCATCCGCGCCTGGTGCTCGCCGGTGATTTCAACATCGCCCCGGAAGACCGCGACGTCCATGACCCCGAGGCCTGGCGCGGCAAGATCCTCTGCAGCGAGGCCGAGCGCCGGGCCCTCGGCGAGTTGCAGGATCTCGGCCTGGTGGACGCTTTCCGCTGTTTCGATCAACCGCCCAAGAGCTTCAGTTGGTGGGATTACCGGATGCAGGGCTTTCGCCGCAACCACGGCCTGCGCATCGATCTGATCCTGGTCTCGCGGGCCCTCGTCGGCAGTTGCAGCGCGGCGTCGATCGACAAGGAAGCGCGCCGCGCCGAGCGGCCTTCCGACCACGCCCCGGTGTCGATCGAGTTGACCTGAAACGGATTTCGGATAAAATCAGCATTCTCTAATATACTGACAGGGAGCTCCCATGAAGACCAACGTCGGCGGCATCGACCGCATCTTGCGCATCTTGCTGGGCCTGGCCATGATCGCCTGGGCCTTGAGCGGCGGTCCGCTGTGGGCCTGGTTGGGGGTGGTGCCCCTGGCGACGGGCCTGTTCAAGTTCTGCGCGCTCTACACCCTGATCGGCGTGAACACCTGCCCGGTGAAGAACCCCGGCTAACGCGAAGCGAGGTGATTGGCGAGCCGCACGTAGTCAGCGACCGCCAATTCCTCGGCGCGCCGGGTGGCGGCGATGCCCAGCGCCGCCAGTTCGTCGACGTCGAGCAGATCGCGCAGGGTGTTCCTGAGCATCTTTCGCCGCTGTCCGAAGGCAGCCGCCACCACCCTCGCCAACATCGCCTCGTCCCTGGCCGTCAGCTCCGCCGGCGGACGCGGGCGCATCCGCACCAGGGCCGAATGCACCTTGGGCGCCGGGCTGAAGGCCTCAGGCGGGACGCTGAGCAGCGCTTCCAGCTCGAAGCGGTATTGCAGCATCACCGACAAGCGGCC
The DNA here is from genome assembly GCA_023258955.1 of Sterolibacterium sp. GTDB lineage: Bacteria > Pseudomonadota > Gammaproteobacteria > Burkholderiales > Rhodocyclaceae > CAIYYX01. The sequence continues at coordinate 2,167 of JAHFRE010000281.1, read as the reverse complement.
GTAGTCGCCCCCCCCTGGTAGAGCCACCATGCGTTCTACCACCTCCTGCTGCAGCATGAAGTGCAGATCGCAGAGCGAAGGCGCGAAGCCCGCCAGGTGGAAGAGCAGCGGCGTCGAGATGTTGTAGGGAAGATTGCCGACCACCCGCAGCGCCGGTCCGAGGCTGGCGAAATCGAAGTCGAGGGCGTCGCCCATGTGGATGGTCAGGCGCTCGCCCGGATAGCGACGGGCCAGCGCGGCGCAAAGGTCGCGGTCGATCTCGACGGCATCGAGACGATCGAGACGCGTCAGCAGCGGTCCGGTCAGCGCACCCTGGCCGGGGCCGATCTCGACCAGCCGGTCACCGGCGCGTGGGGCGATGGCGGCGACGATGTCGTCAACGACGCGCGGGTCGGTGAGAAAATTCTGGCCGAAGCGCTTGCGCGCGACGTGCGCCATCAGCGACGCAACGCCAGCGCGCAGTCGATGGCAGCATGCAGGCTGCGGCAGTCAGCGCGGCCGCTGCCGGCCAGATCCAGGGCCGTGCCGTGGTCGACCGAGGTGCGCACAATGGGCAGTCCGAGGGTAATGTTGACCCCGTCGGCGAAGGCGGCGAACTTGAGCACCGCCAGCCCCTGGTCGTGGTACATGGCCAGCTGCGCGTCGGAGCCAGCGAGCACGCCCGGCGTAAACAGGGTATCGGCGGGCAGCGGTCCGACCAGGTCCATGCCTTGCGCGCGCATGGCCGCGAGCACCGGCGCGATCACCTCGATCTCCTCGCGCCCCATGTGGCCGCCTTCGCCAGCGTGGGGATTGAGGCCGGCGACCAGGATGCGCGGCCGCGCGATGCCGAACTTCTGCTGCAGATCGCGGTGCAGGATGGTCAGGGTCTGCGTCAGGCCGGCCCGCGTGATCGCGGCCGGTACCGCGGCGAGCGACAGGTGGGTCGTCGCCAGGGCCACGCGCAGGCCGGCACCGGCGAGCATCATCACCACCGGCGTTCCGCATTTTTCGGCGAGGTATTCGGTATGCCCGGTGAAGGCGATGCCGGCGTCGTTGATCAGGCCCTTGTGCAGCGGTGCCGTCACCATCGCCGCGAACTCGCCCGCCATCGCCCCGGCCAGCGCGCGATCGAGCAGGGCGACGACGTAGCAGGCATTGCGCACGTCGAGCTTGCCGGCGATCGCCGGCACGTCGAGCGCCTCGTGCAGCACCTCGAGCGCCGCGGCCGGCGCCGGTGCGTCTGCCCGATAGTCGACGATCGCGACCGCCAGCCCCAGCCGCCGGGCGCGCTGCGCCAGCAGCTCGCGGTCGCCCAGGACGACGATGCGCGCCGGCCAGGTTCGGGTCGCCAGGGTCAGGCAGAGGTCGGGACCGATGCCTGCCGGTTCGCCGCTGGTGACGACGATGACCGGGACCGGGGGCGACACGCTATTTGTCTTCCCGCCGCATTTCAACGTAGGCGCGATCGCGCATCTGCCGCAGCCACTCCTGGTAGGCTTCCTCGGACTTGCGCTCGCGCAGCGCCAGACGCGCCGCCTGCCGCTGCCGCTCCGGCGAGGCATCCTCGACCCGCCGCTCCAGCACCTGGATCAGGTGCCAGCCGAACTGCGAGTGCACCGGCGGGCTGACGCCGTTGACCGCGAGGGCGTCCATCGCCTTCTCGAACTCGGGCACCGTATCGCCCGGATAGAGCCAGCCCAGATCACCGCCCTTGCCGGCGGTCAGGTCGTTGGAGTTGAGCCGCGCCAGTTCGGCAAAATCGGCGCCGTTGGCGATGCGTTCGGCCAAGCCTTCGAGCTTGTGCCTGGCCTCAGCCTCGGACACCACTTCGTTGACCCGGATCAGGATGTGGCGAGCGTGGGTCTGGCGCACCGTTTCGACCGCCCGGCCACCGCTGCGCCGCTCGATCAATTTGACGATGTGCAGGCCGGCGGCGCTGCGCAGGATATCGCTGGCCTCGCCCGGCTTGAGCTTCTGCGCCGCCTCGGCGTAGAGCGCCGGCAGACGGTCGAGCGGTCGCAGCCCGAGCGAGCCGCCCGACAGGGCGTCGGGCGCATCCGAAAAACTGGCCGCCACCTTGCCGAAGTCGTCACCGCGCTTGATCTGCAGCAGCGCCTGCTCGGCGCGGGCGCGGATGCGCAGCAACTGGTCGGGACTGGCCTGCTCCGGCACGCGCAGCAGGATG
>JAHFRE010000280.1 GCA_023258955.1 Sterolibacterium sp. | reverse complement strand
TGCCGACGGCGAGACTCGAACTCGCACAGCTTTCGCCACTGCCCCCTCAAGACAGCGTGTCTACCAATTTCACCACGTCGGCTTTGCGTTCGGCGTATGCGGCGGCGCCTCGTTGCCAGCCGCAAATTATACCGGAGTCGCTCCCGCCCACAAAATTGGCAGCAACATTTCTCTCACAGCTTTGCCAGAATCATCACCAGCCAGACGCTCGTCGCCGCCGCGATGGCGTAGAACAGCGTCGCCACCGCGCCATCGGCGCGCAGACCGAAGTCGAAGCAGGTGATGCGCAGACGATGCGCCTGGCTCCACAGCGACAGGAAGACGACGACGAACAGCACCAGCTTGCCGAACCAACCGGCGGCGAAGGCGTGCAGGTGCTCGTAGCTCAAGCCGGCCGGGATGCGGCCATAGGCAGCGAGCAGGGTGAGCAGGATGATCACCGGTGTCACCAGCGAAACGACCTCGCCGCCCGCGGCGAAGGTGCCCCAGATGATAGGTTTGTTCGACTTGGCCATGATCAGAATACCCCCGCCCAAAACAGGATGAATAGCGACAGCAATACCCAGACGACGTAGTGACCGCCGGCGACGACGATGTCCGGCATCAGCTCCTCGCCCACCTGGATCGGCAGCGCCTTCGGCGCGACGTTGAACCAGGTGAAGCTGTTGTAGAGGGCGAAGGCCAGCGCCAACCAGTGGAAGGTGAGGCTCAGCGGCGTCTGCAGCGCCTTGAGGAAGGCGTCCCAGCGCTCCGGCCCCGCCGCCAGGGCGGCCAGACCGAAGACCATGATCATGGTGTAGATACCGATGAAGATGCTGGTCACTTCGCGCGCCATGTAACGCATGTAGCGCGGCATGCGGAAATACCAGGAGGTCGGCGGAACCTCGCGTACGTAGGGTCGGCGGCTCATTTTTTCACCCATGACATAAAGTGCTCGAGATACCAGTCGACGGTGCTGGCAACCTTCACCTGCTGCAGCGCTGCGGCCGGATCGACGTGCTTCGGGCAGACCTCGGAGCAGGCGCCGACGAAGGTGCATTCCCACACCCCCTCGTTGGTGGCGATCTCCTCCTGGCGCTCGTCACGGCCACCGTCGCGCGAATCCTGGTTGTAGCGATGCGCCAGCGATATCGCCGCCGGGCCGATGAACTTGGGCTGCAGACCGTACTCTGGGCAGGCCGCGTAGCAGAGCATGCAGTTGATGCACATGGCGAACTGGCGGTAGCGCTTCAGCTGCGCCGGCGTCTGCTTGTACTCGCCCTCGGTCGGCACGCGCACCTTGCCCGGAATCAGATAGGGCTTGACGCGCTTCAGCTTGTCCATGAAGTCGTCGGCGACCGAAACCAGGTCGCGCTCCACCGGAAAGTGGGCCAACGGCTCGATGCGGATCACCGCGTCGGGATAGTCGCGCAGCATCGCCTTGCAGGCCAGCTTCGGCTCGCCGTTGATCATCATGCCGCAGCTGCCGCAGACCTGCATGTGGCAGGACCAGCGATAGGCCAGGGTCGGATCGATGCTGTCCTTGAGGTGGTTCAACGCATCGAGCACGCACCACTCGTTGATGCAGGGTACCGAGTAGCGCTCGAAATGCGGCTCCTGATCCTTCTCCGGATCGTAGCGCAGGATCTCCAGTTCGATCTGGCGCGCGGCAAGTCTGTTGTCGGTCATTTCTTCTCTCCAGAATAATCGCGAACACCCGGCGGAGAGGTGGTGATCACCACGTCGCGATAGTCGATCCGCGGCGGTTCAAGCCCGTTGAAGTAAGCCATCGAGTGCCTGAGGTACTTGTCGTCGTCGCGCGCCGTGAAGTCGAGGCGCTGGTGAGCGCCGCGCGACTCCTTGCGCTCGCGCCCGGACACCGCCACCGCCTCGGCGCAGTCGAGCATGTTGCCCAGTTCCAGGGCGGTCAATAGGTCGGTGTTATAGACGCGGCTCTTGTCGTGCAGCTTGATGTTCTGGTAGCGGCGGCGCAGCTCGGCGAGCTTGGCCGAGGTCTTGGCCAGACCCTCCTGGGTGCGGTAGATGCCAGCGCCATCGCCCATGGTCTCGTGCATCTCCTTGCGCAGGCCGGCGATCGACTCTGTGCCCGAACTGCGCGCGAACAGCTCGTCGATGCGCGCTTGCGAGGCGTCGGCCTGGGCGACCAGCGCCGCCTCGTTGCCCGGCTTGGCGGCGGCCACGTACTCGGCGGCGGAGAGGGCAGCGCGGCGGCCGAACACCAGAATTTCCACCAGCGAATTGGAACCCAGACGATTGGCACCGTTGATGCTGACGCAGGCGCACTCGCCGGCGGCGAACAGACCGGGCAGCGAGGTCGCGGCTTTGGTGTCGGTGTGGATGCCGCCCATCATGTAATGGACCACCGGGACGATCGGAATCATTTCGTGCACCGGGTCCATCGCCAGGTAGCTGATGCAGATGTCGCGCACGAAGGGCAGGCGCTCGTTGATCTTCTTCTCGCCGAGGTGGCGCAAGTCCAGCCAAACGCACTTGCCCCACGGCGTATCGACCGCGCGACCCTTCTGCATTTCGCCCCAGATGGCCTGGCTGACCCGGTCGCGTGGGCCCAGCTCCATCGTCTTCAGCACCGGCTGGCCCTTGGGCGTCTCCGGCCCCATGCCGTAATCCTGGAGGAAGCGGTAGTTGTCCTTGTTGAGCAGCACGCCGCCCTCGCCGCGGCAGGCCTCGGTGAGCAGGGTGCCGGTGTTGGGCAAGCCGGTCGGGTGGTACTGCACGAACTCCATGTCCTTCAACGGTGCGCCGGCGCGATACGCCATCGCCATGCCGTCGCCGGTCTTGATGGCGCCGTTGGTATTGAAGGGGAACATGCGCGAGGCGCCGCCGCCGGCGATGATCACCGCGCCGGCCTTGAAGCGGCGCATCGATCCGCTCTTCATCTCGATCGCGGTGAAGCCCTGGCAGCGGCCATCATCGACCAGCAGGTCGGTGGCGAAGTACTCGTCGTAGCGCTGGATCTGCGGAAACTGCAGCGAGGTCTGGAACAGGGTGTGCAGGATGTGGAAGCCCGACTTGTCGGCGGCGAACCAGGTGCGCTCGATCTTCATGCCGCCGAACGGCCGCACCGCCACCGAGCCGTTGTCCTCACGGTTCCAGGGACAGCCCCAGTGCTCCAACTGCATCAGCTCCTTGGGCGCCTCGTGGATGTGATAGTCGACCGCGTCCTGGTCGCACAGCCAGTCGCCGCCACCGACGGTGTCGTGGAAGTGCTGCTCGAAACTGTCGTTGTCCTTGATCACGCCGGCGGCGCCACCCTCGGCCGCGCAGGTGTGGCTGCGCATCGGGTAGACCTTGGAGATCAGGGCAATGCGCAGCTTGGGCGATTCCTGGGCGAGAGCGATCGCGGCGCGCAATCCGGCGCCCCCCGCTCCGATGATGGCAACATCTGTCTGGATGGTCTCCATGACTTCTCCTCTAAGCCGGCGACGTTTCCGCCAGCGGGTGGTTCGTAACGGTCAAGCACTTCCGGCGCGATAGACAACGCGCGCCGCATCCCGCGCAGCATGCTGCGCCTGTTCGTTCATGACGCCGTAGAGGCTCTGCGCCAGCTTCTCGCGCAGCGGCACCAACAGCGCCGGCAGGCGCAAGGATCGACTGAGGAGTTGCGTCTCCAGGGCGTACAGGCGCAGCAATTCGTGCACCGGGCGCTCCAGTTGCGGGCTCGGGTAGGCAGCGCACAGCGCCGCGCGCAAGCGTCGCTGCCCGCGCCAGGCGTGCAGTATGGTCTCGACCGTGGCCGCCAACAGCGCAATGCGCCGGCGCCGCACCGGTTCGATCTCCTCGTAGCGGATCACGATGCCCACCGGAAAGTCGCCGACGCGATCGAGAAAATTGCGATCGACCTGCCGATGTTCGGCCAGCAGTCCCCGCAGCGTCTCTTCGTCGATGCGCCGACCCGCAGCGACCGCTGCCGCCACCAGCGCGATCACCTTGGCGTTCTTGTCCACTTCCTTGGCCACGTTCTCCGCCAGGAAGGGTTCCAGGCGCGGCAGCGCCAGACGCAGCGGCAGGGCCTGACGCAGCGCCGCGGTGGTGCGCCGGCTGTAGTCCTCGAGCAGTTGGCGATTGCAAACGGTCAGGGCCCGGGCCGGCGTCATGGGGAAGCCCGTAGCAGCCCCGAGCGCCCCTCGCGGCGGTGGCCGATTTCAACATTTCCCTGGCTTGACCGCACGGTGAAATCCGATCATGCCGGCAAAGATGGTCTTCGCCGACACATCGACAAAGCCGCGGGCGCGCAACACGTCGGACAGTTCGCCGGCGGAATAGAACATCTCCAGCGCGTCGAGGAAGTAGCGCTTGGCGTTCATCGCCGCCTTGCCGCTGCGAAACAGCAGGCCGGTCAACCACAGGCAGCCACGCAGGTAGCCGTAGTAGAGCTTCTCGACCAGGGGGCTGGCCGGCCGCAGCATGTCGCAATGGTGGAAGCTGCCTCCGGGTTTGAGCACGCGGTAGACCTCGGCGAACACCTCGTCGACGCGCAGGTGGCGGGTCGCCCACTCGATGGTGACCTTGTCGAAGTGGTTGTCTGGGTAAGGCAGTTGGTGCACGTCGCCCTTGACCGCAGCGATGTGCAGTCCGCGGGCCTTGGCGCGCTGCTGGCCGACCGCCTGCATCGCGGCGCTGCCGTCGATCGCGTACACCTCGAGGCTGGGCTGGCGCGTCAACATGGCGATGCCGACGGCGTTGGTGCCGGCACAGACATCGAGCACGCGCTCGCCGGGCTGCGGTTTGATGGTGTCCATGAAGGAGCGGCTGAACCAGGACCAGAGGCCGAGGCTGGCGACGCTGTTGGCACGATCGTAGTAGGGGGCCACGTCGACG
>JAHFRE010000080.1 GCA_023258955.1 Sterolibacterium sp. | reverse complement strand
TGGCGCAATGCGGCTATTGTCAGCCGGGGATGGTGATGGCGACGGCGGCGCTGCTGGCGGAGAAACCGCAGCCCAGCGACGAAGAGATCGGCAACGCGCTGTCCAACATCTGTCGCTGCGGCACCTACCCGCGGGTGCTGAAAGCGGTGCACGGCCTGATCGAAGCCGACCAGCGCAAGGAGCAGATGCAGAAAGAGGCGGCAGAACGCGAGGCGACCAGCGCCACCGCGAACAAACAGGAAGAGACGGCGCGGGCTGCGGCGGTGAGCAAGGGAGCGCGCAAATGAGCGCCCTCGACGCGGTCGACGGGGTAAAGAAGGCAGACCCGGCCGACCGTCCGCCGCGGCCGGGGCGGCGCCGGTTTCTGATCATGGGTGGACTGGTCGGCGGCGGCCTGTTCGTCGGCGCCGTCGCCTACGGCCTGCGCGACCGCGACCGTCTTGCGCGGGTGCCGGCATTCACCCGGAACGATAAGGAGTTCGCGCTCAACGCCTGGGTGAAGATACTGCCCGACGGCGCGGTGGTGGTGGCGGTGCCGCACCAGGAGATGGGTCAGGGCATCCACACCGGGCTGGCGACGCTGCTGGCCGAAGAACTCGACGCCGACTGGAGCAAGCTGCGGATCGAGGAAGCACCGCTGGACAAGATCTACGGCAACTATCTGATGCTCGGCGAAGGCCTGCCGGTGGAACCCGACGACAGCGGCGCCATGGCGACGACGCTGCGCTGGGTCGGCTTCAAGATCGGCGAGGGCATGGGCCTGCTCGCCACCGGCGGCTCCACCTCGATGCGCAACGCCTGGGCGCCGATGCGTCTGGCGGGCGCCTCGGCGCGCGAACTGCTGCTTGCCACGGCGGCCAAGAGATGGGGTGTGTCGGCACCCGAGTGCGCGAGTGAAGCGGGATTCGTGCTGCACGCCGCCAGCGGCCGCCGCTTCGGCTACGGCGAGCTGGCCAGCGAGGCGGCGCAAAGCCCGCCGCCGGCCCAGCCGCGGCTCAAGGAGGCCAGGGAATACAAGCTGATCGGCAAACCGCTGGCGCGTCTCGACGGGCCGGCCAAGGTCAGCGGCAAAGCCCAATTCGGCATCGATGTGCGCCTGCCCGAGATGCTCTACGCGGCGATCAGCCAGTGCCCGGTGTTCGGCGGCACCCTGAAGAGCTACGACGAGGCGAAGCTCAAAGCGCTGCCCGGGGTCAAGGCCGTGGTGTTCGTGGGCGCTGCGCTGGCGGTGGTCGCCGACAGCTGGTGGCGGGCCAGCCAGGCGCTGGCGCAGGGCGCCATCGTCTGGGAAGAGGGACCCAACGTGGCGGTCGACAGCAAATCGATCGCCGCCCAGTACGCCCGCGACATGGACAGCGCGGCGGCGAGCGAATTTCGCAACGAGGGCGAGACCTGGAAGGCCATGGCGCGCGCGCCGAAGACGGTGGAGGCCAACTACCGCGTGCCCTTTCTCGCGCACGCCACCATGGAGCCGATGAATTGCACCGCCTGGTTCAAGGAGGGAACGTGCGAGGTCTGGGCGCCCAGCCAAGCACCGACCATGGTGCAAATGGCGGCGGCGAAAGCCGCCGGCCTGGCCAGAGACAAGGTGGTGGTGCACACGACCCTGCTTGGCGGCGGCTTCGGTCGCCGCGCCGAGGTCGACTACGTGGTGCAGGCGGTGGTCATCGCCAAGGCGCTGCCTGGCCGACCGGTCAAACTCCTCTGGTCGCGCGAAGAGGACACGCAACACGATATGTACCGCCCGGCGGTGAATAGCAAGCTGCGCGCCGGCCTCGACCAGGCGGGCAAACCGGTGGCCTGGTGGAATCGCATCGTCGGGCCGTCGGTCAGCCGTTCCTTCATGGAGCGCAACATGCCCGCCATGGCCATGGACTTTCCACCGGACAAGAGCCGGGCCGATGGTGCCGCGAATCTGCCCTACGAGCTACCCAACCAACTGGTCGAACACGTGCTCTCCGATACGTCGGTGCCGGTCGGCTTTTGGCGCAGCGTCGGTCATTCCTACAACGCCTTCTTCACCGAGTGCTTCATCGACGAGCTGGCGCTGGCCGCGCAACAGGACCCGTACCAGTTTCGCCGTTCCCTGCTCGGCAACAAGCCGCGCCACCTCAAGGTGCTCGACGCGGTGGCGACCAAGGCCGGCTGGGGCCGCCCGCTGGGCATCGGCATCGGTCGCGGCATGGCTCTGCACGCTTCGTTCAATTCGATCGTGGCCCAGGTCGCCGAAGTGACGCTGGAAGCCGGGGAGGTGAAGGTGCAGCGGGTAGTCTGCGCCATCGACTGCGGACTGGCGGTCAATCCCGACATCGTCGTCGCGCAGATGGAGAGCGCCATCATCTTCGGCTTGACGGCCGCGCTCTACGGCGAGATCAGCGTGGCCAAGGGCAGGGTCGAACAGGGCAACTTTCCCAGCTACCCGATGCTGCGTCTGGCGCGCTCGCCAGCGATCGAGGTGCATCTGGTGGCCAGCGATTCGCCCCTGGGCGGCGTCGGCGAACCGGGCACGCCGCCGATCGCTCCGGCCGTGGCCAACGCCCTGTTCGCCGCCAGCGGCTGGCGCTTGCGCAGCCTGCCGCTGCGCCTGCCCAAGCCGCCGCTCGCTGCCGCCAAGAACTGAAGCCAGGTCGATAAAAAAATGCCCGCCGGGGGAGGCGGGCCAGTCCATTTCCAGGGGAGGAGAAGCGGGAAATGGGAAGAAACGCTTTGATTATGACACGGGGGTATTCCAGACGCAAGTCGCCCCTGGCGCACAGGATGCGCACAGGCAGGGCACAGGCGGCGCACCGCTTGTGCACAGATCGATGCACAGCTCAGGCGGTCTGCGTCGGCAGGATCTCGCCGTCGCGAACGCGGATGACGCCGGCGCGCCCCAGGTCTTCAAGCAGCCATTCGGCCAGCGCCGCAGGCGTTGCGTGCTCGAGGCGGGGAAAGACCTCGCTGAAGTAGGGAATGGCCGCGAGATAGTCGCCGAGGCCGGCAGCGGGCAAACGGCCCACTTCCAGCAGCTTGAAGATGAACAGCACCTTCATCGCGTTTCTCACCATGCGGCTGGGGTCCTCGGCGAAGGCGGCGACCCGCGCCAACGCCCGCTCCATGGCCTCGTCGAATTCGACGAAGGGCTCGCCGTGGCCCGGGATCACCGCATCGACGGCGAGCCGGCCGATCGCCTCGAGCGTCGCCTTGGTCGCCGCGAGCCCCGGCGCGGTGCCGGCGATCTCGGCGAACTGGATGCCGAAGCCGTCACGCCACAGCGCATCGCCGGAGATCAGCAGCCGCTGCTCGGCGCAGTGGAAGACCAGCGCCTCCATGTCGTGGCCCGGCGCCGCCAGCGCTCGCCAAACCATGCCGCCCAGTTCGAAATCGTCGCCCGGATGCAGCACCGCCTGGTGCTGGAAACGCTCGCCGCTCTGTCCGGCCGGCGCCAGCAGCAGGAAATCCTCGTCCCAGGCCGCCACCGCCGCGGCGATGCCGGCGGGGATGGTGATGGTGCAGCCGTAGGCCCGGGCGAGCGTGGCGTTGCCGCCGACGTGATCGGAGTGCGAATGGGTGTTGACGATGCGCGACAGCGTTCTGCCGTCGAGCGCCTCGCGCACCAGGCGCAGGGTCTGTTGCGCCTGGCTGACGTAGCCGCTGTCGACCAGGCTGGCGCTCGCGCCTTCGAGAAAGACGACGTTGTTGGCGGACAACCAGCCGCGCTCGATGACGCGCAGCGCCTGCGGCAACCTTGGTTTCAAGCGGTTCGCGCCGAGCGGGCGAGCAGCGCCCGCGCCGCTTTCGAGTTGGACGGGCGACCGAGCAGTTCGCTGATCCAGGCGCCGGTGTTGACCAGAGCGTCGACATCGATGCCGCTGTCGACGCCGAGCCCGGCCAGCAGATAGGCGACGTCTTCGGTCGCGACGTTGCCCGAAGCGCCGGCGGCGTAAGGGCAGCCGCCGAGGCCGGCGATCGCGGCGTCGATCACCGGCACCCCCAACTCCAGCGCCGCGTAGATGTTGGCGATGGCCATGCCGTAGGTGTCGTGGAAGTGCACCGCCAGCTTCTTCAGCGGCACGTGGCGGGCGACGGCCTCGATCATGGCGCGGGTCTTGCCCGGGGTGCCGACGCCGATGGTGTCGCCCAGCGAGACCTCGTAGCAACCCAGCTCGAATAGGGTGCGCGCCACTTCGGCCACGGCGGCGGGCGCCACCTCGCCCTGGTAGGGGCAGCCGAGCACGCAGGATACGTAGCCGCGCACCTGCACCCCGGCCTTGCGCGCGCGCTCGATCACCGCGCGAAAGCGCTCGACGCTCTCGGCGATCGAACAGTTGATGTTTCGTTGCGAGAAGGCTTCGGAGGCGGCGCCGAACACCGCGACCTCGGTGGCGCCGGCGGCCAGCGCCGTCTCGAGGCCCTTGAGATTGGGCACCAGCACCGGATAGGCGACGCCCGGCCGGCGTTGCAGGCGCGCCAGCAGCTCGGCGCTGTCGGCCATTTGCGGCACCCACTTGGGCGATACGAAGGCGCCGGCCTCGATGCTCTTCAGCCCGGCCGCACCGAGGCGGTCGATCAGCTCCAGCTTGGTGGCCGTGTCGATTCGCGCCGCTTCGTTCTGCAAGCCGTCGCGTGGCCCGACCTCGACTACCCTGACCTTCGATGGCAGCGTCATGATGGCCGAACTCTAGCCCGGGTCGGCGTCAAAGTCGAGCAGCTCGGCGCCGTCGGCCACCTGCTCACCGACCGCGAAATGCACGGCCTTGATCAGGCCCGCGGTCGGCGCCGCGATGGTGTGCTCCATCTTCATCGCCTCGAGGATCAGCAGCGCGGCGCCCTGGGCCACCCGCTGGCCGGGCTGGGCGAGCACCGCGATCACCTTGCCCGGCATCGGCGCCGTCAGGCCACCGGCCAGGCCGCCGCTGGTGCCGGTGTGGAACAGCGGATCGACGTTGGCGAAGACGTAGACGCGGCCGTGCAGGAAGACGTGGCGCCGCTCGCCGGCGGCGATCACCGTCGCCGTCAGGCGCAGGCCGTCGAAGTCGGCGCGCAACTGACCGCTGCCGTCCTCGCCCAGCTGGCCGCTGGCGCGCGCGGTCACGCCGTCGAGACTCAGGCTGTAGCCGTCGGCGTTGTAGGCGACGCCGATCGAGCGCTCGAGCTTGCCCGCGCGCAGGCACAGCGAGCGCCGCGCCGCGCTGTTCACCCGCCAGCCGTCGCGGGCGTGCCAGGGCGACCAGGGGTCGGGATCGGTCTTGGCAGCCAGCGCCGCTCGCCGCGCCTCGCCGAGCAGCTCCGCCAGCGCCGCCACCAGCCAGGCCTGGGGCGGCGGCGGTGTCGCCTCGGGCAATAGCAGGGCGCGCTCGCGCTCGATCAGAGCGGTGTCGAGTTCGGCGTTGGCGAACGCCGGCGAACTCACCACGCGCGACAGGAAATCGATGTTGTTGGCCACACCGACCACCCGATAGCGCGCCAGCGCCGCGAGCATGCGCGACAGCGCCTTGTCGCGGCTTTCGTCCCAGACGATCAGCTTGGCCAGCATCGGGTCGTAGTGCGGGCTGATCTCGTCGCCCTGCTCGATGCCGGTGTCGATGCGCACGTGCAGCGAGTTCTCCGGTGCTGCCAGATGCAGCAGCCGGCCGGTCGAAGGCAGGAAACCCTTGTCCGGATCCTCGGCATAGATGCGCGCCTCGAGGGCGTGGCCACGGATCTGCAACTGCTCCTGGGCCAGCGGCAGTGGCTCGCCGGCGGCCACGCGCAACTGCCACTCGACCAGATCGACGCCGGTGATCATTTCCGTCACCGGATGCTCGACCTGCAAGCGGGTGTTCATCTCCATGAAGTAGAAGCGGCCGCTCGCCACAAAATCCGTCTCGGCGATGAATTCGACGGTGCCGGCGCCGACGTAGCCGACCGCCCGCGCCGCCTCGACCGCCGCCGCCCCCATCGCGGCTCGTCGCTCGGCGCTCATGCCCGGCGCCGGCGCTTCCTCGAGCACCTTCTGGTGGCGACGCTGCACCGAGCAGTCGCGTTCGAACAGATGCACGATGCGACCGCTCTGGTCGCCGAATACCTGCACCTCGATGTGGCGCGAGCGGGCGAGGTAGCGCTCGATCAGCACCTGGTCGTCGCCGAAGCTGGCGCGCGCCTCGCGCTTGCACGAAGCCAGGGCCTGGGCGAATTCGGCGGCGCTGGTCACCACCCGCATGCCCTTGCCGCCGCCGCCGGCGGAAGGCTTGAGCAGCAGCGGGTAGCCGACGCGGTCGGCCTCCGCCTGGAGCGTCGCCTCGTCCTGCGCCTGGCCGTGATAGCCCGGCACCAGCGGCACGCCGGCGGTCGCCAGCAGCGTCTTGGCCGCCGACTTCGAGCCCATGGCTCTGAGCGCCGCCACCGGTGGGCCGATGAAGACGAGGCCGGCATCGGCGCAGGCTTGCGCGAATTCCGCGTTCTCGGAGAGGAAGCCGTAGCCCGGGTGCACCGCCTGGGCGCCGCTGTCGCGTGCCGCGGCGATGACGCGCTCGCTCACCAGATAGGACTCGGCCGCCGGCGCCGGGCCGATCAGCAGCGCCTCGTCGGCCAGGCGCACGTGGCGGGCGCTCGCGTCCGCCTCGGAGTACACCGCCACCGTGCGCACGCCCATGCGCCGCGCCGTGCGCATCACCCGGCAGGCGATCTCGCCGCGGTTGGCGATCAGGATCTTGTCAAACATCGTCGTCTTCTCGCGCCGGCACCCAGCCCGGCTTGCGCTTCTGCAGGAAGGCGCCCATCCCCTCCTGCGCCTCGGCCGTGGCGCGGATGTTCGCGATGCGCTGCGCCGTATCGTCGATCACCGCCGCATCGAGCGGCCGGCCGGCGACGGCGCGGATCAGCTCCTTGCAGGCGGCCAGCGCCATCGGGCCGTTGCCGAGCAGGCCGTCGACGATCTCGCCCACCGCCTCGTCGAGGCTCGCCTCGTCTTGCACGATCTCGTGCAGCAGGCCCATGCGGTAGGCTTCGGCGGCGGCGAAGCGCTCCGCCGTCAGCATGTAGCGGCGCGCGTAGCGTTCGCCGATGGCGGCGATCAGGTACGGGCTGATCACCGCCGGGATGATGCCCAGCTTGACCTCGGAGAGGACGAACTGCGCCTCGTAGGTTGCGATCGCCACGTCGCAGGCGGCGACCAGTCCGACGCCGCCGCCGTAGGCCGGACCCTGCACCCGGGCCACGGTCGGCTTGCCCAGCTGCGCCAGCGCACGCAGCATCTCGGCCAGGGCGCGCGCGTCGGCAAGGCTCTCCGCCGGCGAATAGGCTGCGGCGCGCTTCATCCAGTTGAGGTCGGCGCCGGCGCAAAAACTCTTGCCGGTGCTGGAGACGACGACGACGCGCACCGCGGCGTCGGACTGCATCGCGGCGAAGGCGGTGCTCAGCTCGCCTATCATCTGGTCGTCGAAGGCGTTGTGCCGCTCCGGCCGGTTCAGGGTGATGATGCCGACGCCGGCACCGACCTCGGTCAGGATGTTTTCGTACATGCCATCTCCCGCTCTCACATTCTGAATAGGCCGAACGTCGTCTTGCCGATCGGTGCGTTGAGCGCGGCCGACAGGCCCAGCGCCAGGGTCCTGCGCGTCTGCACCGGATCGATGATGCCGTCGTCCCAGAGCCTGGCCGTGGCGTAGTAAGGGTGGCCCTGGGTCTCGTACTGGGCGCGGATCGGGGCGCTGAAGGCCGCTTCTTCTTCGGCGCTCCAGGTCTTGCCCGTGGCTTCCATGCCGTCGCGCTTGACCCGCGACAGCACCGAGGCCGCCTGTTCGCCGCCCATCACCGAGATCCTGGCGTTGGGCCACATCCACAGCAGTCGCGGCGAATAGGCGCGGCCGCACATGCCGTAGTTGCCGGCGCCGTGCGAGCCGCCGATGATCAGGGTGAACTTCGGCACCTGGGCGGTGGCCACGGCGGTGACCATCTTGGCGCCGTCCTTGGCGATGCCGGCGTTCTCGTACTTGCGCCCGACCATGAAGCCGGTGATGTTCTGCAGGAAGATCAGCGGAATTCCGCGCTGCGCGCACAGCTGGACGAAGTGGGCGCCCTTCTGCGCCGACTCGCCGAAGAGGATGCCGTTGTTGGCGACGAGGCCCACCGGATAGCCGTGCAGCGCCGCGAAGCCGGTGACCAGCGTCGTGCCGTAGCGCGACTTGAATTCGTCGAAGCGCGAACCGTCGACCACGCGCATGATCACCTCGCGCACGTCGTAGGTCTTCCTGCCGTCGGCGGGAATGACCCCGAGCAGCTCCTCCGGATCGTAGAGCGGCTCTTCCGGCGCCTGGGGGACGAGCGACATCGGCTTTACCCAGTTGAGATTGCCGACGATGCGCCGCGCCAGCCCCAAGGCGTGGTAGTCGTTCTCGGCGAGGTGGTCGGCCACCCCCGAGATGCGGGTGTGCACGTCGCCGCCGCCCAGATCCTCGGCGCTCACCACTTCGCCGGTGGCCGCCTTCACCAGCGGCGGGCCGCCGAGGAAGATGGTGCCTTGGTTCCTGACGATGATCGCTTCATCGGACATCGCCGGCACGTAGGCGCCGCCGGCGGTGCACGAACCCATCACCACGGCGATCTGCGGTATGCCGGCGGCCGACATATTGGCCTGGTTGAAGAAGATGCGGCCGAAGTGCTCGCGGTCGGGAAAGACATCGTCCTGGGTCGGCAGATTGGCGCCGCCGGAGTCGACCAGATAGATGCAGGGCAGCCGGTTGGCAGCGGCGATCTCTTGCGCCCGCAGGTGCTTCTTCACCGTCAGCGGATAGTAGCTGCCGCCCTTCACCGTGGCGTCGTTGGCGACGATCATGCACTCGACCCCGCGCACCCGACCGATGCCGGTGACGACACCGGCGCTGGGTACCTCGTCGCCGTACATGCCGTAGGCGGCCAACGGCGACAGCTCGAGCAGCGGCGCGCCCGGATCGAGCAGCTGTTCGACCCGCTCGTGCGCCAAGAGCTTGCCGCGCGCCAGGTGCTTGGCCCGCGCCTCGTCGGAGCCGCCGCGGGCGATCTTCGCCGTCAGCTCGCGCAGTCCATCGCTGAGCTTCTTCATCGCCTCGGCGTTGGCCTTGAACTCTGCCGAGCGGGTGTTCAGTTGCGACTTGAGGACGCTCATGGCTAGCCCCCTGCGGCCAGGGCGCGGCTGATCACCAGGCGCTGGATGTCGGAGGCGCCTTCGTAGATCTGGCAGACGCGCACGTCGCGGTAGATGCGTTCGACCGGAAAGTCGGCGACGTAGCCGTAACCGCCATGGATCTGGATGGCGTCGGAGCAGACCCGTTCGGCCATCTCGGAGGCGAATAGCTTGGCCATCGACGCTTCCTTCAGACAGGAGCGACCGGCGTCCTTCAACGCCGCCGCGTGGTGCACCAGGCTGCGCGCCGCCTCGATCTGCGTCGCCATGTCGGCCAGGCGAAAGGCCACCGCCTGGTGCGCGATGATGGGCTGGCCGAAGGTCTCCCGCTCCTTGGCGTAGGCGGTCGCCGCCTCGAACGCGGCGCGCGCCATGCCCACGCTCTGCGCGCCGATGCCGATGCGGCCGGCCTCGAGGTTGGCCAGGGCGATGCGATAGCCCTGGCCCTCGGCCCCGAGCAGGTTGGCCGCCGGCACCCGGCAGTCCTCGAACAGGATCTGCGCCGTGTCGGAGGCGTGCTGGCCCAACTTCTGTTCGACGCGGGCGACGACGTAGCCGGGTGCGTGTTTGGGTGCACCCGTGTCGACGATGAAGGCGGAGATGCCGTGCTTGCCCGCCTGTCCGTCACTGACCGCGAAGACGATGGCGACCTCGGCGTTGGCACCGCTGGTGATGAACTGCTTGACCCCGTTCAACACCCAGCTGTCGCCGTCACGCGTCGCTCGGGTCCTGATGGCGGCGGCGTCGGAGCCTGTGTGCGGCTCGGTCAGACAGAAGCAGCCGAGCTTCGCGCCCGAGGCGAGCGGCGTCAGGTATTTCTCCTTCTGCGCGTCGTTGCCGAATGCCAGGATCGGTCCGCAGACCACCGAGTTCTGCACGCTGATGATGGTCGAGGTGGCGCCGTCGCCGGCGGCGATCTCCTCCAGCGCCAGCGCCAGCGAGAGGTAGTCCATGGCAGCGCCGCCCCAGCGCTCGGGCACCACGACGCCGCAGGCGCCGAGCTTGCCCAGTTCGCGTAGCGCGTCGCGCGGAAATGTCGCGTCGCGGTCCCAGCCCGCGGCGAACGGCGCGAGCCGCTCGCGCGCGAACTCGCGCATCGCGTCGCGCACCATCTGCTGTTCCTGGCTCAAGATCATGGCCGCGCCATCAGGCCATGGTCTCGGCGAACAGCTCGCGGCCGATCAGCATCCGCCTTATCTCCGAGGTGCCGGCGCCGATCTCGTAGAGCTTGGCGTCGCGCCAGAGGCGGCCCGCCGGATAGTCGTTGATGTAGCCGTTGCCGCCGAGGGTCTGGATCGCCTCGCCGGCCATCCAGGTGGCCTTTTCCGCCGAGTAGAGGATGGCGCCGGCGGCGTCCTTGCGCAGACTGCGCGCGTGGTCCTGGGCGTCGCAGGCGCGCCCCACCGCGTACACGTAGGCGCGGCAGGCCTGCCAGGTCGAGTACATGTCGGCGACCTTGCCCTGCATCAGCTGGAACTCGCCGATCGAC
This sequence comes from Sterolibacterium sp., assembly GCA_023258955.1. Taxonomy (GTDB): domain Bacteria; phylum Pseudomonadota; class Gammaproteobacteria; order Burkholderiales; family Rhodocyclaceae; genus CAIYYX01. The sequence goes on along the minus strand of JAHFRE010000080.1, from coordinate 4,908 downwards.
TGGCCGAACTGCTTGCGCTCGTGCAGGTAGGGCACGACCAGGTCCATGCAGGCGGCCATGATGCCCAGCGGTCCGCCGGAGAGCACGGCGCGCTCGTAGTCGAGCCCGCTCATCAGCACCCGCGCCCCCTGGCCGACGCCACCGAGGACGTTTTCGACCGGTACTTCGCAAGCGTCGAAGAACAGCGGATAGGTGTTCGAGCCGCGCATGCCCAGCTTGTCGAGGTGGGCTCCCTTGCTGAAACCCGCCATGCTCTTTTCGACGATGAAGGCGGTCATGCCGCGGGCGCCAGCGTCGGTCTTGGCGTAGACGATCAGGGTGTCGGCGTCGCCACCGTTGGTGATCCACATCTTGCTGCCGTTCAAAACGTAGCGATCGCCATGCAGCTCGGCCTTGAGCTTCATGCTGACCACGTCCGAGCCGGCGCCGGTCTCCGACATGGCCAGGGCCCCGACGTGCTCTCCAGATACCAGCTTGGCCAGGTACTTCTGCTTCTGCGCCGGGCTGCCGTTGCGCCGCAACTGATTGACGCAGAGATTGGAGTGGGCGCCGTAGGACAGTCCGACGGCGGCCGAGGCGCGCGATATCTCCTCCATGGCGACGATGTGGGCGAGGTAACCGAGCTGGGTGCCGCCGTACTCCTCCTCGACCGTCAGACCCATGACGCCGAGCGCGCCGAGCTTGGGCCAGAGGTCGGCGGGGAACTGGTTGTCGCGGTCGATGGCGGCCGCCCGTGGTGCGATCTCGCGCGCGCAGAAGGCGCGCACGGCGTCGCGCAGCATCTCGATGTCTGCGCCCAGTTGGTGGTTGAGTCCTATCATCGCGTCTCCGATCTGGCCAACGTTTGGGGCGGCATGCCCGCAGGGACGAAACCGCTGCCCCGCCAGCGGCAGATTGTAGGTTGACGTTAACGTCAACGTCAACCTACTTCTTCTGGCAGTGCTTCACGCCGCCCGGCGCGGCGGGTGCCTCTTGGCGCCGCTGCGGCCCTGCAGCAGCCGTCGGCACTGTTCCTCCAGGCCGCAGACTTCGGACAGCACGGCCGCGATGTCCTCGCGCTGCTGCTCGAGCAGGGCGCGGCGCGCGCCCAGCACGTCGAGGAAGCGGGTCAGCTGCGACGACTCGTCGCGCGCCGTGTCGTACATGTCGATCAGATCCCTGATCTCGGCCAGGGACAGGCCGAGCCGCTTGCCGCGCAGCGTCAGCTTGAGACGGGTGCGGTCGCGCTTGGTGTAGACCCGTTGCAGACCGAGCCGCTTGGGGGAGAGCAGCCCCTGGTCCTCGTAGTAGCGTATGGTGCGCGGAGTGATGTCGAATTCCCGCGACAACTCGGCGATGCTGTAGGTGGCTTCCGTCATGTCCGGTTCTTGTTGGGGCAATGCTGCAACGCAATATGGCGGGTCCGTTCGGGTAGAATAGCGTCCTGGATCCCCGCTTTTCTCAATTGAAAGTTAAACAGAATTCCCTTGGCGGCGCAATCTTCGCCGGCAGGCCCGAGTTCTTGCCCCGCCGATGACCGCGCTCAGCTATCCATACGCCGAACTTCCCGCTGCCCGCAGCACGCTCAGGGTGGCGCTGGGCATTGACTGGGTGCGCATGCCGCTACCCTTCGCGCTCGACCACATCAACCTGTGGCTGCTCGAGGACGGCTGCGACGCCGCCGGGGCCCTGCTGTGGACGGTCGTCGATACCGGCGTCGCGCTCGACCCGCTCAAGGACGACTGGCGCGCCCTGTTGGCCGGGCACCGGCTCACGCGGCAGATCGTCACCCACTGCCATCCCGACCACCTCGGGCTCGCCGGTTGGCTCGAGCGCGAGACCGGGGCGCCGCTGTGGATCACCCTCGGCGAATACACGACGGCGCAGCTGCTCTGCGCCGAGGTCGGCAACTACACGATCGCGGCGATGCTGGCGCTGTTCCGTCGCCACGGCCTGGACGAGGCGAGCCTGGCGGCGCTGGCCAAGCGCGGCAACGGCTACAAGCAGGTGGTGCCGCAGATTCCGAGCACCTATCGGCGACTGGTCGACGGCGAGCGCATCGCCATCGGCGGCAACGAGTGGCGCATCATCGTCGGCCACGGCCACGCGCCGGAGCACGCTGCGCTCTACTGCGAGCGCTTGGGCGTGCTGATCTCCGGCGACATGATGCTGCCGCGGATCTCGACCAACGTCAGCGTGCTCGCTTCGCTGCCCGATGACGACCCGCTCGGGCAGTTCCTCGACTCGATCGTCGAATTCGAGGCCTTGCCCGCCGACACGTTGGTGCTGCCCTCGCACGGCAGGCCGTTTTGCGGCCTGCACCAGCGCATCGTCGAGCTGCAGCAGCACCATCGCGCCCGCTGCGACGACCTGCTGCGTGCCTGCGCCGTACCGCTGTCGGCGGCGGCGCTGATCCCGGTGCTGTTCGCCCGGCCGATCGCCGACGCGCACCAGACCATGTTCGCGATGGGCGAAGCGATGGCCCACCTCAACTATCTCGAGCACCGGGGAGAGATCACCCGCGGGCTCGAGGACGGCATTATCAAATTCCGCAAGACGAATTGAAGCGAAAGGAAGGCAACGATGAGCAATGAAGAAAAGACCCAAGTGCCCGATCCCAAAGAGGTCGCCAAGACCTACGCCGAGGTCGCCGTGCGCGCCTCCAAGCTGATCACCGAGCACGTCCAGCGCCAGGCCAAACAGGGGATACCCAAGGCCAACGACGACCTGGGCATCGCCCAGGCCTTCATGGACATGATGGCAAAGATGCTGGCCAATCCCTACCAGTTGGCCCAGGCGCAGATGAACCTGGTCTGGGACTACTTCTCCTTGTGGCAGCACTCGATGCTGCGCATGGCCGGCATGCCGACCCCGCCGGTGGCCCAGCCGGCGAAGGGCGACAACCGCTTCCGCAACGAGGAGTGGGAGAAGCACTTCCTGTTCGATTTCATCAAGCAGTCCTACCTGATCACCGCCCGCCACATCCACGATGCGGTGGGCAAGGTCGAAGACCTGCCGGAGGTGTCGCGCAAGAAGGTGAACTTCTTCACCCGCCAGTTCATCGACGCCCTGGCACCGTCCAACTTCGCCCTGACCAATCCCGAGGTGCTGCGCGAGACGGTCAAGAGCCACGGTCAGAACCTGTTGAACGGCTTCAACAACCTGCTGCGCGACATCGAGGAGGGCGACGGCCAGCTGCGCGTCCGCATGACCGACACCAGCGCTTTCGAGCTGGGTCGCAACGTCGCCACGACGCCGGGCAAGGTGGTGTTCCAGAACGACCTGATCCAGCTGCTGCAATTCGCGCCGACCACCAAGCAGCAGTTTCGCCGGCCGCTGTTGATCATCCCGCCCTGGATCAACAAGTACTACATCCTCGACCTGCGCGAATCCAACTCCTTCATCAAGTTCGCCACCGACCAGGGCCACACGGTGTTCGTCATCTCCTGGGTCAATCCCGACGCCAAGCTGGCGCTGAAGGGCTTCGACGCCTACCTCAACGAGGGCGCGCTGGCGGCCATCGACGCGGTCTGCAAGCAGACCGGCGAAGAGGAGGTGAACATGATCGGCTATTGCCTCGGCGGCACCCTGCTCGGTTCGGCCATGGGCTATATGGCGGCGAAGAAGGACAAGCGGATCGTCTCCGCCACCTACTTCGTGGCCCTGCTCGACTTCTCCATCCCCGGCGAATTGGGCGTCTTCATCGACGAGGGCCAGGTCGCCAGCCTGGAGAAGAAGATGGAGGAGCGCGGCTTTCTCGAAGGCTCGGAGATGGCCGGCACCTTCAACCTGCTGCGCGGCAACGACCTGATCTGGACCTTCGTGGTAAACAACTACCTGATGGGCAAGGAGGCCTTTCCCTTCGACCTGCTGTTCTGGAATTCCGATTCGACGCGCATGCCCTACAAGATGCACAGCTTCTACCTGCGCAATATGTACATGAACAACCGGCTGCGCGAGCCCGGTGGCATCGAGTTGAACGGCGTGCCGATCGACATCTCCAAGGTCAAGGCGCCCTGCTACTTCATCTCCACCATGGAAGACCACATCGCACCCTGGAAGAGCACCTATCTCGGCGCCACCGTTCTGGGCGGCCCGGTGCGCTTCGTGCTCGGCGGTTCCGGCCACATCGCCGGCATCGTCAATCCGCCGGCGGCGAACAAATACAACTACTGGACCAGCGAGGTGAAGAGCCTGCCTGCAACGCCGGAGGAGTGGCTGGCCGGGGCCGAGCAGCACCCCGGTTCCTGGTGGACCGACTGGCAGAAGTGGATCGGCGGCTTGAACGGCAAGGACATGGTGGTCGCGCGCGATCCGGCCAAGGGCAAGCTCAAGGCGCTCGAAGACGCGCCCGGCAGCTTCGCCAAGTTCCGTCTCGACAAGCAGAAGAAGCCGGCCTGAAGCGCGGCGGCCCGCCCGGGCCGCCGCCGCAATCTACTTGCGTTCGCTGCGCGCCTTGGCGACCAGCTTATCGACCAGGGCCAGCAGCTCGTCGAAGCTGCCACGGTAGTTGTCCGGCGTGCGGTACTTGCCGGCGACGACGAAGGTGGGCACACCGGGGATGCCGTAGGCCTCTTGCCGCTGCTTGCTGCGCTTGGCGCCGCTCTGCACGGCGAAAGAGTTGTAGACGTCGCTGAACTTCTTGCGCTCGATGCCCTTCTTCGCCGCCCACTCGATCACCCCGGCGTCGGCCGCCAGATCGACGTTCTCGCGGTGGATGGCGTTGAACGCCGCGGTGTGCAACCGACCCGTCTCACCCAGCGCGTCGAGCGAGTAATAGAGCTTGGCCGGGGCTTCCCACTGCGGCCTGAAGATCACCGGGATGCGGGTGAACATCACGTCGCGGCCCAGGGTCTTCTCCCACTTGGCGACGAAGGGATCGAGGTGGTCGCAGTGCGGGCACATATAGGAAAAGAACTCGATCACCTC
>JAHFRE010000079.1 GCA_023258955.1 Sterolibacterium sp. | reverse complement strand
ACGACAAAGACGCGGACCTGTCGCTGATCAAGGGCAGGAAAGTCACCATCGTTGGCTACGGTTCGCAGGGCCACGCCCACGCGCAGAACCTCAAGGACTCCGGGGTCAAGGTCACCGTCGGCTTGCGCAAAGGCGGTGCCTCCTGGGATAAGGCGAAGAAGGCCGGCCTCAAGGTCGAAGAGATCGCCAAGGCGGCCAAGGACGCCGATCTGGTGATGATCCTGCTGCCCGACGAGCAGATCGCCAGCGTCTATAGCGCCGACATCCGCGACAACATGAAGAAGGGCGCGGCGCTCGCCTTCGCCCACGGCTTCAACATCCACTACGGCCAAGTTGTGCCGCGCGACGATATCGACGTCATCATGATCGCCCCCAAGGGTCCCGGCCATCTGGTGCGCTCGACCTACGTCGCCGGCGGCGGCGTGCCTTCGCTGATCGCCGTGCATCAGGACAAATCGGGCAAGGCGCAGGACATCGCCCTGTCCTACGCCGCGGCCAACGGCGGCACGCGCGGCGGCGTCATCGAGACCTCCTTTCGCGAAGAGACCGAGACCGACCTGTTCGGCGAGCAGGTGGTGCTGTGCGGTGGCACGGTCGAACTGATCAAGGCCGGCTACGAGACCCTGGTGTCCGCCGGCTACGCGCCGGAGATGGCCTACTTCGAGTGCCTGCACGAGCTGAAGCTGATCGTCGACCTGATCTACGAAGGCGGCCTGGCCAATATGCACTATTCGATCTCGAACAACGCCGAGTACGGCGACATCACCCGCGGTCCGCGCATCATCACCGACGAGACCAAGGCGGAGATGAAACGGATCCTCGCCGAGATCCAGAGCGGCCAGTACGCCAAGGAGTTCATCCTCGAGAACAAGGCCGGCGCACCGACCCTGCTGGCGCAGCGGCGCAACCTGGCGGCGCATCCGATCGAGGTCGTCGGCGAACGTCTGCGCGGCATGATGCCCTGGATCCGCAAGAACAAGCTGGTCGACCAGGCTAAGAACTAGTGGCCGACCCGCGCTACCCGCATCCGCTGATCGCGCGCGAGGGTTGGCCTTTCCTCGGCCTGACCCTCGGTTTCGCCATGATCGTCGAGGGCTCGGGCGGCCTGTCCTGGTCCTGGCCGCTGTGGCTGGCCTTCGTCTTCTGTCTGCAGTTCTTTCGCGATCCGGGGCGAACGGTGGGCGGCGACGCCAACTCGGTGCTGGCGCCGGCCGACGGCCGCATCGTCGCCATCGAACCGGTGCGCGATCCCTGGCTCCAGCGCGACGCGCTGAAGATCAGCGTCTTCATGAACGTCTTCAACGTGCACAGCAACCGCAGCCCGGTGGACGGCGAGGTGAAGCAGCGTTGGTACCATCCGGGCAAGTTCGTCAACGCCGACCTCGACAAGGCCTCGACCGAGAACGAGCGCAACGCGCTGTGGATCAAGACCTCGGCTGGCCAAGACGTGGTCTGCGTGCAGGTGGCGGGCCTGATCGCGCGGCGCATCCTCTGCTACGTGGACGCTGGCACGCGCTTGGCGCGCGGCGATCGCTACGGCTTCATCCGTTTCGGTTCCCGGGTCGATGTCTACCTGTCGCCGCAAGCCCGGGTCCGGGTGACCATCGGCGACAAAGTGGCCGCCGCGGTAACGGTGCTGGCCGAACTGGCCTGAGCTGCCGATGCCGGTGATCACCCCACGCAAGGCCCTGATGAATCCGGAGCTGCGCCGGCGCGGCATCTACATCCTGCCCAACCTGTTCACCACAGCGGCGCTGTTTGCCGGCTTCTACGCCATCGTCCAGGCGATGAACGGGCGCTTCGAAAACGCTGCGGTGGCGATCTTCATCGCCATGGTGCTCGACGGTCTCGACGGTCGCGTGGCGCGGCTGACCCACACCGAGAGCGCCTTCGGCGCCGAATACGATTCGCTCTCCGACATGGTGTCCTTCGGCGCTGCCCCGGCGCTGGTGGTCTACGAATGGGCGCTGAAGGGCATGGGCAAGCTCGGCTGGATCGCCGCCTTCATCTACTGCGCCGGCGGTGCGCTGCGTCTGGCGCGCTTCAACACCAACATCGACGTGGTGGATAAGCGCTACTTCCAGGGTCTGCCGATCCCAGCGGCCGCGGCCCTCGTCGCCGGCCTGGTCTGGATCATGCTGGATCTGGGCTACAGCGGCGAGCAAGCGCGTTGGTACGCCTGCGGTCTGACCATCTTCGCCGGCATCACCATGGTCAGCAACGTTCGCTACTGGAGCGGCAAGGACATCAATCTGCGGCGCAGCGTGCCCTTCATCGTCGTCCCGGCCATGGTCTTGGGTTCGGTGCTGCTCTCCAGCTATCCCGAAGGCGTGCTGTTCGCGCTGTTTCTCGGCTACGCCCTGTCCGGCTACGCCTTCGCCGCCTGGCGCTGGTTGCAAAGACACCGCAGAGACACCACCTGAATATGCTATTGCAATAGTTCGATACCTGTCCTAATATGCCAACGTCAAATCAACGTCGGCAAGGAGGTATCATCCATGGTCACCGTCAGCGCGTTCATGCTCATCGCCTGTGCCGCCACCTTTCTGCTGCGCGGCTATCAAATTCGCTACCAGTCACGCTACGATCTGGTCCCCGGCCTGGCAGCGCGCGGTCTGCGCGACCAGGCGTCCTGGTGCCGTCTGTTCGGCACCCTGATTCTGCTCCTGGGCGCCGGCTTTCTGCTCACCGCCCTGGCCGCACTGGCTTTCCCGTCCTTGGCGCGGGAAATCGCCGCCGTCTTCTGCGGCCTGCTGCTGCTGCTGTGGGGGCCGGCGACGACTTCGCTGCAGCGCTACGAACGCTGCTGAGCACCGCCGTCGCGACTACCTGGTTTCGCCCGGCGGTTCCGCGGGCGCGTCCTTGGGTTTGTCCGCCTCTTTCGTCGGCGGCTTTTCCTTGGCCGCCGGGTCGGGCGGAAAGCGCACCTCGATGTCGTGCAGATCGCCGCCTTCGCCGAGCACGCGCAGGTTCAGGCGCGTGCTCTTGACCTCCTTGATCTTGGTGAAATCGGCGAGCCAGTGGGCGCCCACGTCGTCGAGGCTGACGCCGGGCGTCAGCACCCGGTAGTTCGTTCCGACCGGCTTTTTGACCACGCAAGCGCCGTTCTTCGGCAGCGGGCAGTCGACGCCGTGTTTTTGCACCGGCATGGCGAGGTCGGCCAGCGCCCGGGGCGGCTTCTTCGCCGCCGCGGCGACGCCGGGCAGGGCGATGGCCGCGAAGACGAGCCACACCAGGCGGCAGGCGCTCGCTTCGCCCACCCTCAGAGCCACCGCTCGTCGTCGTTCACAAGACGCCCCCGCCAATTCTCCCAGCGCCGATTATGGGCGATTTTCGCGGCCTTGCGTATCGTTACCTGCTGGCCGGGGGTGTCGCCGCCACCGGCCGCCAGCCTTCTTTGCATTCGGCGACGTAGGGATAGTAGGCCTTCGTCGATTCGCAGTAGTACCAGGTGCCAGGCGCTTGCGGCGGTGCCGTCGGCGAACCCACCGGCGCCGGCATCTCGGCCGCGGGTGGCTGGACGGTCACGGCGTCGGCCGCGGGCGGCGCTACCACCACGTAGCTGCCCGGGGAACCGGTGTAGTAGATGTCGTTGGCGTAGTAGTAGGGCATGCCGCCCACCCACAGCGTGCTGTAGCCGAAGGGCAGGATGGGTACGACGATGCCCAGCGGCGGCCGCACCACGATGAAGCCGCCGGGCCCGGGCCGATACCAGACGCCGGCGTGGAAGAAGAAGCGTCCCCTGCCGAAGTTGACGGCGAGATTGCCGGGGGGGAGAACCCCTACCGAATAGCCCGGTCGCGGGTAGTAATGGCCGTGCTGATAGCGGTTGTCGTAGTTCCAGTGGCGCGCCTGATACACCTCGCGCGCCTCGCGGCCGCCGTACTGAAACTGCTGTCCTCGCTGTTCGGCCCGCTCTCCACCCGGTCCCGGATGTTCCCCGCGCCGCTCTTCGGCGTAGGCGGCGCCGCTGGCGATGCCGCCGGCCAGGGCGGCGGCGGCGGAGAGGGCGACGAGATTTCTGGCGATCGATAGGCGATTCATGGTGGCTGCTCCTTCGCGGTGATCGAGCGGGCGCCTACTTGGCGGCGCTGTTCTTGGCTTGGTGGGCGGTGTTGCGATCGGCGCGCAGCTTTTGCCGGTCCTCGCGCAGCGTCAGCTTGTCGGCGTGCAGCTTGCTCGTGTCGCCCTTCACGGTGGTCTTGTCCGTCGCGACCGCCGCTGTGTCACCGCTGGCCTTGTCGGCGTGCAATTTGGCGACGTCCGCGCGCAGCTGCTGGCGATCGGTCTGGAGCTGCTGTCGGTCGGCTTGCAACTTTTGCCGATCGGCTTGCAGCGTGGGGTTGGCGGGGGTGGCGGTCGCGGGCGTGGCGCTGCCGCTCTGGGCAAAGGCGGTGGCGCTCGATGCGATCAGGATGGCGAAAAGAAGCTTGTTCATTTCCTTCTCCTTGTCAGTCGTGCGCCGACGTGGCGCATGAGTCCATAACGCGCGAGCAAGCCGGCGGCGGACAGGAGAATTGTTTCTTCATGTTGCGCTTGTGGCCGAGGCACGACATGAACACGCCGGAACGGGCGGCGGCGCCCATCAGCCGCTGTAGGTGATACCGATCAGATCGCAAGGTCGCCCGTACTTCTCGACGCAGATTGCGTCCCAGGCGTCCCTGAACTCGGCGCTGGTGGTCTCGCCGCGGTGGCGGTTGACCAGGTTCAGCAGCTTGCCGCCGTTGGCGGTCGCGATGCCTTGCGGGGTTCGATAGATGACGAGGGTGACGAATTTCTGCGTCGCGCTTTTCTGCATGGCACAGGGCACCGGATTTAGCTGCAGGAATTATGCTGGTGCGAGGGGCCGAACGCAAATGTAAGCTGCGCTGCAACTCGCTGGTGCCGGGAGGGGGACTCGAACCCCCACAGTGTTACCACCGGCGGATTTTGAGTCCGCTGCGTCTACCGATTCCGCCATCCCGGCAGGGATGCTGTGGATGAGCGCAGTCGCGTAGAATGGCGGCCTCGCTCACGGAGTGGGGCATTATCCGTGAAATGCTCCGGCGCGACAACCAAGCCGAATCACCGACCCAAGCACCGATGCCGCTCAGCCTGGAAGACTTCGACTACGAGCTGCCGCCGCAGCTCATCGCCCAGGCGCCGCTCGCAGAGCGCAGTGCCAGCCGCCTGCTGCACCTGCGCGACGGTGGGTTCGCCGATCGCAACTTCCGCGATCTGCCCGCGCTGCTCAGCCCGGGCGACCTGCTGGTGATGAACGACAGCCGGGTCCTGCGGGCGCGCCTTTTCGGCGTCAAGGACAGCGGTGGGCGGGTCGAGGTGCTGGTCGAGCGGATCGAGGGCGAGCAACAACTGCTCGCCCAGGTGCGCGCCAGCAAGCCGCCGCGGGCGGGCTCCCGCCTAAGGCTGGAGGACGCGTTCGAGGTCGAGGTCCTCGGGCGCAGCGGCGAGTTCTATCGCTTGCGCGTCGATCACGCCACTGCCGCCGCGGATCTGCTCGAGCGCCACGGCCGCCTGCCGCTGCCACCGTACATCGAGCGGTCTGCCGGGGAGCTGGACCAAAGCCGCTATCAGACCATCTTCGCGCGCCAGCTGGGGTCGGTGGCGGCGCCTACCGCCGGCCTGCACTTCGACCAGGCGCTGCTCGACGCGTTGCGCGCACGCGGCTGCGAGTCGGCCCGCCTGACCCTGCACGTTGGCGCCGGCACCTTTCAGCCGGTGCGGGTGCAGGACCTGGCGCAGCACCGTATGCACACCGAGCGCTACCAGTTGCCGCGCGAGACGGTGGCGGCGATCGCCGCGACGCACGCGCGCGGCGGCCGCGTCGTCGCCGTCGGCACGACCAGTCTGCGCACCCTCGAGTCCGCCGCGCAGCGGGGGGAACTGCGGGCGGGGGAGGGCGAGACCGAGCTCTTCATCCTGCCCGGCCACCGCTTTCGCGTCGTCGACGCCCTGATCACCAATTTTCACCTGCCGCGTTCGACCCTGCTGATGCTGGTCTCGGCCTTCGCCGGCATCGAGGCGATCCGCGCCGCCTACCGCCACGCGGTTTCCCAGGGCTACCGCTTCTTCAGCTACGGCGACGCGATGCTGATCGAAGGGACCGGCCGTGAACTTTGAGTTGCTGGCGAAATGCGGTGCCGCCCGCCGCGGCCGGCTGCAACTGGCCCACGGCGTCGTCGACACCCCGGCCTTCATGCCGGTGGGCACCTACGGCGCGGTCAAGGCCATGGCGCCGCGCGAGGTTGCCGCGACGGGGGCGCAGATCCTGCTCGGCAACACCTTCCACCTGTGGCTGCGTCCCGGCCTCGAGGTGATCGCGGCGCACGGTGGCCTGCATCGCTTCATCGCCTGGGACGGTCCGATCCTGACCGATTCGGGGGGCTTTCAGGTGTTCTCGCTGGGGGCGTTGCGCAAGATTTCCGAGGAGGGGGTGCGTTTCGCTTCACCGATCAACGGCGACCGCCTGTTCCTGACGCCGGAGACGGCGATGCAGATCCAGGCGGTGCTCGACAGCGACATCGCCATGATCTTCGACGAGTGCACCCCCTATCCGGCGAGCCACGCCGAGGCCGCCGACTCGATGCGCCTGTCGCTGCGCTGGGCGCGCCGCTCGCGCGCGGAGTTCGACCTGCAGGCGAGCCAGAGGGGCAGCGCCAACGCACTGTTCGGCATCGTCCAGGGCGGCATGTACGAGGACCTGCGCGACGAGTCCCTGGCCGAGCTCGTCGCCATCGGCTTCGACGGTTACGCCATCGGCGGTCTCTCGGTGGGCGAACCGAAGGCGGAGATGGCGCGCATCCTCAGCCACGTCGCACCCCGTCTGCCGGTCGAGCGGCCGCGCTATCTGATGGGGGTCGGCACCCCCGAGGACCTGGTCTTCGCGGTCAGCGCGGGCATGGACATGTTCGACTGCGTCCTGCCGACGAGGAACGCCAGGAACGGCTGGCTGTTCACCCGCGATGGCGACATCAAGATCAGGAACGCCAAATACCGCGACGATCTGCGCCCGCTCGAGCCGGGCTGCGCCTGCTACACCTGCCGCAATTTCAGCCGTGCCTATCTGCACCACCTGCAGAAGATCGGCGAAATGCTCGGCGCCCAGCTCAACACCTGCCACAACCTGCACTACTACCAGAGCCTGATGGCGGAGCTGCGCGCAGCGATCGCCGCCGACCGGCTCGAGGCCTACGCCGCTGAATTCCGTGGCCGGCGCAGCGGCGGCTGATATAATGCCGCGCTTTTACCGCTTCGGGAGCTCACAGTGCTGATAGCCAATGCCTACGCCCAAGCCGGCGCCGAGCCCGGCGGCCTGCTCGCCAACATCGGTGGCCTGTTGCCCATCATCCTGATGTTCGTCGTCTTCTGGTTCCTGATGATCAGGCCGCAGATGAAGCGCGCCAAGGAACAAAAGGCGATGGTGGCGGCGTTGGCCAAGGGCGACGAAGTGGTACTCGCCGCCGGCATCATCGGCCGCATCAGCAAGGTGGGTGAGAACTACATCAACGTCGAATTGGCCACCGGCGTCGACATCATCGTGCAGAAGAGCGCGGTCGGTGCCCTGCTGCCCAAGGGCACGATGAAAACCCTGTGAGCCCACTGCACACCTTCGCCGGCGGCGCTGTATGAATCGCTATCCCCTCTGGAAGAATATCCTGGTCGTCGTGGTGCTGGCGCTGGGCCTGTTGTTTACCCTGCCGAACTTCTTCGGTGAGGCGCCGGCGGTGCAGATCTCCAGCGTCAAGGCGACGATCAAGGTCGATGCCAAGACGCAGGAGCGCGCGGTCGCGGCCTTGGCCGCTGCCGCCATCGCCTACGACGGCATCCTCGTCGACAGCAACAGCATCCGCGTCCGGCTGCGCGACGGCGACAGCCAGCTGCGCGCCAAAGATGCCCTGGAGAAGGCCTTCAATCCCGATCCGGCCGACGCCAGCTACAGCATCGCCCTGAATCTGCTCTCCGGCTCGCCGCAGTGGCTGACCAGCCTGCACGCGCTGCCCATGTACCTGGGCCTCGACCTGCGCGGCGGCGTGCATTTCCTGTTGCAGGTGGATATGAAGAGCGCGCTGACCAAGCGTCTCGACGCCACCGCCGCCGATCTGCGCACCCTGCTGCGCGACAAGAACCTGCGCCACGCCGGCATCAGCCGCGAAGGCGCGAGCGTCGTGATCAGGTTCCGCGACGCCGAGACCCGCGACAAGGCGCGCGCCCTGCTCGGTGACAGCCAACCGGACCTGGCGCTGACCGACAGCCAGGACGGTGCCGACTTCAAGCTCGGCGGCACGCTCAAGCCTTCGGCGGAAAAGCGCATCCAGGACTACGCGCTGAAGCAGAACATCACCACCTTGCACAATCGCATCAACGAGCTCGGCGTCGCCGAGCCGGTGATCCAGCAACAGGGTGCCGACCGCATCGTGGTGCAGCTGCCCGGCGTGCAGGACACGGCCAAGGCCAAGGACATCCTCGGCCGCACCGCCTCGCTGGAAGTGCGCATGGTCGACGACGAAAACAGCGCCAACGCCGCGGTGATGGACCAGGCGGCGCACGGCCAGCCGCCGCTGGGCACCGACTACTACGTCGAGCGCGGCGGCCGCGGCCTGCTGGTCAGGAAGCAGGTGGTGCTGACCGGCGACCGCCTCACCGACGCCCAGGCCGGCTTCGACAACCAGACCCACGAGCCGGCGGTGCACCTGACCCTGGACGCTGCCGGTGCGCGCATCTTCAAGGACGTGACGCGCGAGAGCGTCGGCAAGCGCATGGCCATCCTGCTGATCGAGAAGGGTCGCGGCGAGGTGGTGACGGCACCGGTGATCAGGAGCGAGATCGGCGGCGGCCGGGTGCAGATCTCCGGCCGCATGAGCACCACCGAGTCGAGCGACGTGGCGTTGCTGCTGCGCGCCGGCAGCCTCGCCGCACCGATGGACATCATCGAGGAGCGCACCATCGGCCCCAGCCTCGGCGCCGAGAACATCGAGAAGGGCTTCCACTCGACGCTCTGGGGCTTCGCCGCCATCGCCGTGTTCATGAGCCTCTACTACCTGCTGTTCGGCTTCATCTCGGTGGTTGCGCTGACCTGCAACGTGCTGCTGCTGTTCGCCCTGCTCTCCCTGCTGCAAGCCACCCTGACCCTGCCCGGCATCGCCGCCATCGCCCTCACCCTGGGCATGGCCATCGACGCCAACGTGCTGATCAACGAACGCATCCGCGAGGAGCTGCGCATCGGCGAGAGTCCGCAGGCGGCGATCCGCGCCGGCTACGAGCGCGCCTGGGCGACCATTCTCGATTCCAACGTGACCACGCTGATCGCCGGCATCGCCCTGCTGATCTTCGGCTCCGGTCCGATCCGCGGTTTCGCCGTGGTGCACGTGCTGGGCATTCTCACCTCGCTGTTTTCCGCGGTGGTCGTGTCCAGGGCGCTGGTGAATTTCATCTACGGCTCGCGCCGTCGCGTCGACAAGCTGTCGATCGGCCAGGTGTGGAAACCCGGCGTCGAGGCCAAGGCAGGATAAGACCATGGAATTTTTCCGCATCAGGCGCGACATCCCCTTCATGCGCCACGCGCTGGTGTTCAACGTCATCTCGTTGATCACCTTCCTCCTGGCGGTGGTTTTCCTGTTCGCCAAGGGCTTGCACCTGTCGATCGAATTCACCGGCGGCACGCTGCTGGAGGCCTCTTACGCCGAGGCGCCCGACGTCGAGAAGATCAGGAACCGCATGCTCGCCGACGGCTTCCTCGACCCGCAGGTGCAGACCTTCGGCAGTTCGCGCGACGTCCTGATCCGCGTGCCTTTGGCCCACGACAGCGAAACCGCCAAGGTCAGCGAGCGGGTGCTGGCCTCGCTCGCCGCGGCGGCGGAGGGCCGGGCGCCGCAGCTGAAGCGAGTCGAGTTCGTCGGTCCGCAGGTCGGCAAGGAGCTGGCGTCGGACGGCGCCATGGCCCTGCTGCTGGTGGTGATCGGCATCGTCCTCTACCTGGCGGTGCGCTTCGAGTGGCGCTTCGCCATCTCCGCCATCATCGCCAACCTGCACGACGTGGTGATCATCCTCGGCTTCTTCGCCTTCTTCCAGTGGGAGTTCTCCCTGCCGGTGTTGGCGGCGGTGCTCGCCGTGCTCGGCTACTCGGTGAACGAGTCGGTGGTGGTGTTCGACCGGGTGCGCGAGACCTTCAAGAAGAAGCGGCAGATGACCACGCCGGAAGTGCTCAACCACGCCATCACCAGCACCATCTCGCGCACCATCATCACCCACGGCTGCACCCAGATGATGGTCACCTCGATGCTGATCTTCGGCGGCGCCGCGCTGCACTACTTCGCCCTGGCGCTGACCATCGGCATCCTCTTCGGCATCTATTCCTCGGTGCTGGTGGCCAGCCCCCTGGTGATGTGGCTGGGAGTGTCGCGCGCCCAGTTCGTGACCGCGACGAAGAAGAAGGACGAAGCGGTCGTCTAGTTTGGCGTCGCGCCACCGCATCGGGTGGTTCCGCCTTCGGTTCCTACAGCGACGAACGACCGTCACCCCCTTGCTGGGCAAGGGGGCCGGGGAGAATGCCGTCTAGTCGGCTGTGGCGAAGACCTGCTTGACGCGCAGCGTGCGCTCGGCCGCGTGCAGCTGCAACAATCGATCGATGTTCGGATGCTTGCCCGGATGGGCGCGGGCCTCCTCGGCCAGTTCGGCGTAGAGCTCGATGCCCTTCTTCGCCGCTTCGGCGCCGATCGCCCCGTAGAGCTGGGCGAGGTGGTTGTAGACGGCGAGCGAGCCCGACTGCCCCGGCTTGTTCTCTATGGTCGCAACCACCGCCTCGCCTTCGAGCAGCTGCAGGGCGGCGAGGTGGGAGACCTTGGGCAATGCCTTAAGGTTGTCGGCGAAGCTCATCTTCAGACGTTTTTCGCCAGGGTCTCGGCCAGCCCCGTGTAGGTCGCCGGGGTCAGGGCCAGCAGGCGCGCCTTCTCCGCCTCGGGCAGGGCGCAGGCGCGGATGAAGTCGTGCAGCGCCTCGCGCGTGATGCCCTTGCCCCGCGTCAACTCCTTCAACTGCTCGTAGGGATTGGCGATGCCGTAGCGGCGCATCAGCGTCTGCACCGGTTCGGCCAGCACCTCCCAGCAGTGGTCCAGATCGGCGGCGAGGCGGGTGCGGTCGGCCTCGAGCTTGTCGAGGCCGCGCAGACAGGAATCGTAGGCCAGCCAGGCGTAGCCCAGGGCCACTCCCATGTTGCGCAACACCGTCGAATCGGACAGATCGCGCTGCAGGCGCGAAATCGGCAGCTTCTCGGCGAGGTGGCGGGAGACGGCGTTGGCCAGACCCAGGTTGCCTTCGGCGTTTTCGAAGTCGATCGGGTTGACCTTGTGCGGCATGGTCGAGGAGCCGATCTCGCCGGCGCTGGTCCGCTGCCGGAAGTAGCCGAGCGAAATGTATTGCCAGAGATCGCGGTTGGCGTCGATGAGGATGGTGTTGAAGCGGGCGACGGCGTCGAACAGTTCGGCGAGCGCGTCGTGCGGCTCGATCTGGATGGTGTAGGGATTGAACTCGAGGCCGAAGGATTCGATGAAGCTGCGGCAGACCGAAACCCAGTCGATCGCCGGATAGGCGGCCAGGTGGGCGTTGTAGTTGCCCACCGCGCCGTTGAACTTGGCGCACAGCGACACCGCGGCGACGCGGGCACTGGCCCGCTCGAGACGGGCGCAGATGTTGGCCATCTCCTTGCCCAGGGTGGTCGGCGTCGCCGCCTGGCCGTGGGTGCGCGCCAGCATCGGCGCGTCGGCGAGTTGCTGCGCCAGGCTCCGGAAACGCGCCACCAGGCGGCCCTGGGCCGGCAGCAGCAGTTCGGACAGCGCTTCCTTGAGCATCAAGGCGTGGGAGACGTTGTTGATGTCTTCCGACGTGCAGCCGAAGTGGATGAACTCGCTGGCGGCGCTGACTTCGGCGTTGTCGCCGACGCGCTCCTTGAGCCAGTATTCCATCGCCTTGACGTCGTGCCGGGTGCGCGCTTCGATGGCCTTGATGGCCTCGCCGTCGGCGAGCGAAAACTTGCTGACCAAGGCATCGAGCCGCGCCACGGTGGCGCCCGAAAAAGGTTTGATCTCGACCAGCTGCGGCAGCGCGGCCAGCGTCTTCAACCACTCGACCTCGACCCGCAGACGATTGCGGATCAGGCCGAGCTCGGAAAAATGGTGCCGCAGCGGTGCCAGCTTATCGGCGTAGCGACCGTCGAGCGGCGATAGCGCGGTGAGGGCCGAGAGCTCGAGCGGGGCCGCGTTGGGCGACAAATCCATGAGGAATCATAGCGCTGGTGAGGAGAGCGAATTTTATCACGGCGACGATGGGCGGCTGGCCCCTCGCTCATTCTTGGCGCGTGGCAGCGATGATATAATTTGCCGCTCAGATCGTTGCCCCAGACCCCTCCAATGAAGCTGATCGGTTCGCTCACCAGTCCCTATGTGCGCAAGGTGCGCATCGTACTCGCGGAAAAGAAGATCGACTTCGAACTGGTGCTGGATCAGCCCTGGGCAGCCGAGACCATCGTGCCCAAGTACAACCCGTTGGGCAAGGTGCCGGTGCTGCTGCTCGACGACGAGAGCGTGCTCTACGACTCGCGCGTCATCAGCGAGTATCTCGACAACGTCACCCCCAACAATCGCCTGATCCCCGCCTCGGGCCGCGAGCGCATCAACGTCAAGCGCTGGGAGGCGCTGGGCGATGGGCTGCTCGATGCCACTGTCGCCGTACTGCTCGAATCGCGGCGGCCGAAGGGGGAGAAGAGCAAAGGCTGGATCGAACGCCAGCGCGGCAAGATCACCCTGACCCTGGCCGGCATGGCCGCCGACCTGGGCGAGCAGCCCTGGTGCCACGGCGGCAACTATTCGCTCGCCGACATCGCCATCGGCTGCTCCTTGGGCTACCTGGACTTTCGCTTTCCCGACATCAAGTGGCGCGAAGCCCACGCCAACCTGGCGCAACTCTTCGACAAGCTGGCGCAGCGGCCCTCCTTCATCGAGACCGTGCCGAAGGACTGACGCCACGAAGCGCCGGGCGATGGGTCCCTAGAGGGACTTCCTTCGGTCGCCGCCCCGAGCCCGGCGCAGCGTTGGACATGGAGTCCCGAAGGGACGAACCAATGTCACCCCTTTCCGCGGGAAAGGGGGCGGCGGATAGGTCGCTAGGCGATTATTCCGCCGCCCAGGCAGACCCGACTCTCGTAGATCACCAGCGATTGCCCCGGCGTCACCGCCCACTGCGGCTGCGCGAAGACCACCTCGCAGGCGTCGGCGCCGACGCGCTCGACTTCGCAGGGAGCGTCCGCCTGGCGGTAGCGCGTCTTGGCGCAATACACCCAGTGGGTGTGCGGGACGGCATTGATCCACGACAGGTCGGCGGCGCTGAGCCGTTCGGAGAGCAGCGCCGGATGGTCGTGGCCCTGGACCACGTAGAGGAGATTGCGTTCCATGTCCTTGGCGGCGACGTACCAGGCCTCGTGGTCGCCGTTGGCGTCGGCCTTGCCCTTGACGCCGCCGATGCGCAGGCCCTGCCGCTGTCCCAGCGTGTGGTAGATCAGGCCCTCGTGTTGCCCGACGACGCGGTCGCTGCCGAGGATGCGGATCTCGCCCGGCGTGGACGGCAGGTAGCGCGAGAGGAAGGCGCGAAAAGGTCGCTCGCCGACGAAACAGATGCCGGTCGAATCCTTCTTGGCGAAGTTGGGTAGGCCCGCTTCTTCGGCCAGCTTGCGTACTTCGCGCTTGTAGAGATGGCCGATCGGAAACAGGGTCGGTGCCAGCTGCGCCTGATTCAAGCGATAGAGGAAGTAGCTCTGGTCCTTGTTGCCGTCTTCCGCCTTGAGCAGCTCGCAGCGCCCGCCGACCTCGCGCGATTGGGCGTAGTGTCCGGTGGCGATGCGGCTGGCGCCCAGCGCCAAGGCGTGCTCGAGGAAGGCGCTGAACTTGATCTCGGCGTTGCACAACACGTCGGGGTTGGGCGTGCGTCCCGCCTGGTACTCGCGCAGAAACGTGGCGAAGACGCGCTCCTTGTACGCGGCGGAAAAATTCACCACTTCCAGTTCGATGCCGATCACGTCGCACACCGCGGCGACGTCGATCAGGTCCTGACGCGTCGAGCAGTACTCGTCATCATCGTCGTCCTCCCAGTTCTTCATGAACAGGCCGGTCACCGACCAGCCCTGACGCTTCAGCAGCAGCGCCGCCACCGAGGAATCGACGCCGCCGGACATGCCGACCACGACGCTGCGTCCGCCGCCGGCCAGAGCGTCGCTCGTCATGGGTAGTGACGCAGCGCGGCCAGCGGCAGGCGTTGGCCGGCGAGATAGTCGGCAACGCACTGTTGCACCAGCGGGCTGCGCTGGTCCGCCCGCCGCGCCTGCAGTTCCTCGGGGGTGAGCCACAGCGCGCGCAGGATGCCGTGATCGAGCGGGCGTCCGGCTTCCTGCGCACCGAGTTCGCCGCAGAAAGCGAAGCGCAGGTAGGTGATGTCGGCATCAACGGCGGGCCAAAGGTAGACGCCGACGAGTTGCCGCGGCGCGAAGTGCCAGGCGGATTCTTCCAGGGTCTCGCGGGCGCAGGCCTCGAACAGCGACTCGCCGCGCTCGAGGTGACCGGCGGGTTGGTTGAGGCGAATGCCGGCGGCCGTCTCCTCTTCGACCAACAGGAAGCGGCCGTCGCGTTCGATCACCGCCGCGACGGTGACGTTGGGCTTCCATTGCGCGCTCGTATTCACGCCGCCCATTTTACCCGTCCGCCTCTGGGCCACGGCAAATCGGCTAAAATCACCTCTTTGCGCAGACGCTGGAGATTCACACCATGTCCATGGCAGACCGCGACGGCTTCATCTGGCAAGACGGAGGGCTCGTGCCCTGGCGCGAGGCCACCACCCACGTGCTCACCCACTCGCTGCACTACGGGCTGGCGGTGTTCGAGGGGGTGCGCGCCTACAACACCGTGAACGGCACGGCGATCTTCCGTCTCAAAGAGCACACCGAGCGCCTGTTCAATTCGGCGCACATCTACCGCATGACCATACCCTACGACAGGGCGACCATCATCGAGGCGCAGCGCGAAGTGGTGCGCGCCAACAAGCTCGAATCGGCCTACCTGCGGCCGATCGCCTTCTACGGTTCGGAGAAGATGGGGGTCAGTCCGCGCGGCGCCAGAGTTCATGTGGCCATCGCCGCCTGGGCCTGGGGCGCCTACCTGGGCGAGGAGGGCCTGGAGAAGGGCATCCGCGTCAAAACCTCGAGCCACGCCCGACACCACGTCAACGTCAACATGGCGCGCGCCAAGTTCTCGGGTACCTACGCCAACTCCATCCTCGCCAATATGGAAGCGGTCGACGAAGGCTACGACGAGGCGCTGCTGCTCGACGTCGATGGTTTCGTCGCCGAAGGCCCGGGTGAGAATCTGTTCATCGTCAAGGACGGAGTCATCTACGAACCGGAGATGGCCTCGGCGCTGATCGGCATCACCCGCGCCACCATCCACACCCTGGCCAAGGAACTGGGCATCCCGCTGGTCGCCAGACGGCTGACGCGCGACGATGTCTATATCGCCGACG
>JAHFRE010000078.1 GCA_023258955.1 Sterolibacterium sp. | reverse complement strand
CCTTGACATGGTGGGGGTCGTTGGTTCGAGTCCAATCGCGCCTACCAGATTATAGCTGTAAATCAGGTAGTTACTCTTCAAGATAGGCCACCTTCGGGTGGCTTATTCATTTCGCTGCGGCACCATTTTGCCGATTTGCAGGTCTCATGGGATGTGGCGGCTGCGCACCCAAACTCTGTTCTTGTCTGCCTTGCAGTAGCAAACCCACCCCTTAGACGGAGTACCCAAATGCACAGCGCCCCCATCCTCGAATACTTGAAGAAGCACGGTCAGCGGCTCGAGTCTGAGATCGCCTCGGGAACACGCATCGCGCTCAGCGAGGTACGCGCCTCGCTGGCCGATCTGTCGGCGCGCGGCGAAATATCCCAATGCAGCGTCACCCATTTCAACAAGGGCAAGCCAGTGCAGCAGATGCTCTGCCGCATCGCCGGCTCGATACCGCCCAAGTCGCCGGGCCGCAAGCCTGGCGCGACGGCGTAAGCGGCCGATGAGCAACCCGCCGCCCACGGTGCCGGTGTGGAGCCTGCACAAGGACAAGTACCCGCAGCGCTTTCCGGTCAGTTGTGAGTTCGATGGCAAGAACTACAGAGGCAACTACTGGGTCGCCGGGAAGATCTTGACGGTCTCGACCGGCATGGGCGGCAAGAGCAGACAGGTCGGTTCCGCGCAACCCGAGGCCCTCGCCAAGGAGTTGCTGACCCATATGGCCAGGGACGGCAAGGCGTAGAGCACCAACGCAGGCCGCCGTATTCAGCCGGTCGCTGCCTGCCGGCGCAGGCTTTGCGCGGCGCTGCTTTCCTGACCGGGTAAGAGGCGGCGTTCGCCGCTGGCTCGCCGTTGCCGGGCCTTTGCTCCGGCTGTTCGGCTGACCGTCGCCGCCCTAATGCACGACATCCTTGCGGCCGGTGCAGGATGGGTCGGGAATGCCAGCGCGAAAACAATTGTCGTCGGTCAGCGAGGTCGGCCGCCGCTGCGGCATCAGCGCGTCGAGCGCCATGTCGTTCGGCTTCTTCATCCAGGCCTTGACCTCGGCGGTCAGCGGGACGTTGAAGTTGGTGCCGTTGGGCGGAATCGGCGAGGAGAACCATTTGACGAAGAGCTGCTCGCCCTCGCCGGAAACCATGATCCGCGCGATCTCGGCATCGACGACCTTCTTGTAGGCAGCATCCCCCTTGGGCAGCAGGCAGGCGTAGGCTTCGCGCGATCGCGGCAGGCCGACGATGGCCCATTCCTTCGGGTTCTTGGCCTTCGCCACCACCCCGTAGAGCAGCGCATCGTCCATCATGAATGCCGCGGCACGATTGCTCTCCAATATTGCGAACGACTCGTCGTGGTCCTTGGCGACCAGAATGTTGATGGCCATGGCGCGTTGCTCGTTCATGTTGCGCAGTATCTGCTCGGCGTTGGTGTTGGTGGTAACCACCACGCTGCGCTTGGCGAGGTCGTCAAAATCATCGATGCCGGAGTTCTTGCGCGTCAGCAGCCGGGTGCCGATGACGAAGATGCTGTTGGAAAACGCGACCAGCTTTTGCCGCTCCTGGGTGTTCGATGTGGAACCGCATTCGATATCGATCGCAGCGTTTTGGATCAGCGCAATTCGATCCGCGGTGGTCACCGGCACGAGCCGGACCGCGAGCTTGGGTAGAGCGAGTTCCTTCTGGATCGCTGCGACAACCCGATTGGCGATGTCGATCGAATAGCCAACGACCTGCTGTTTGTCGTCGTAATAGGCAAACGGAATCGACGATTCACGATGGCCGATCGTGATGACGCCGCTTTCCTTGATCCTTTGTAGCGTCTGCGCCGCCGCCGGCAACGCCGTAACGATGCAAACAGCCACGACCAACACCGCCCAGCGTTGCATCATCGCCCTATTCTCCACAATTTGCATTGCCATCGGTTCGACGTCGGTCGCGACCGGTCGCTGTCTGTTGCTCGATCTTATCAGAAGGCAAACGCCTGGTCAGCGCTTGGCGGGGCCGCGATGCAGTTCGTCACATCCGCCCCGGTCAAGGCGGGTCCGACCTGTGTTCGAGCACCTGCGCCTTGTTCGCCGGCTCGTCATCGACGACCACGGCGTCGCCGTCGATGACCTGCCCGGTGGGCGCGCGCTCGCGCATCAGTTGCCGCAGCTCGCGCGTCTTCCACCAGAAGTAGCCCCACGCCGCCAGCCCGACGAGCACAACGAGGGCGAGCAGAAACAGGGAGAACACGAGGCCGAGAACGAGCACAACGGCCCCGCCCACCAAGGCGACAGCCTTTTCGACCCAGCTGTATTCGCGTTCAGCCTGCATCATTCAGTTCACCCAGAGCCTGACCAGATCGTCGTCGGAGCGACCGGTTTGTATGCGCTCGCCCATTCTAGCAAGGGCGAGGCCCCGCAGCAGACGCTTTGCCGTCGCGCCGGCGCGATGCCGCCTAAGCCGCCGGCTGCAAAGGGACAGCTGTCAATCAAGGTCAAGACGGCAGCCCGCGCATTTCACCCAACGTGCTGACAATACCTTCGATCAGGGGCGTCAGTGCGGCGATAAGTTCGCGGCAGGCATCGTCGATTGCAATCTGTTCCGCCCCCGCGCGAATCGCCGCAACGAGAGCAGCTGCCGTGGCGGACACCTGGATAGCGCCGAGATTGCCCGCAGACCCTTTCAGGGTGTGGGCCAGGGCCTTGACGGACTCAAGATCACCGGCTGCCAGTCCATCGGCCAGACGCCTTGTATCCTGGTCATGACTCGCCGCGAACAAGCCAAGCATTCTCACAAATACTGCAAGCTTGCCGCGTACTACCGCCAGGCCCCTGTCCACATCCAGTCCGGGAATCCGCCCCAGTTGCCGCCGCATGTCGGTCGTCTCGTCAGCTTGTAGCAGAGGTGCCGCGATCGGCGGCACCGTCGGCGGCTCTGCTGAGGTGGCCGGCAGCCATCTCAGCAATGCGGCGTAGAGCGCACCCGGATCGACCGGCTTGGCTACGAAGTCGTTCATGCCCGCTGCAAGACAATTGCGTCTATCTTCGTCAAAGGCATTGGCGGTCAGCGCCAGAATTGGCGTGCTTGCCCGGCCGGGCTGAGAACGGATGACGCGGGTGGCCGCGAGTCCATCCATTCGCGGCATTTGCATGTCCATCAGGATCAGCGAATAAGCAGTGGCGGCCGCCTTGCCGATCGCCTCGATTCCGTCTTCGGCGGTATCCACCGCCAGGCCGGCCCCATGCAACAACTCCAGAGCGACTTCGCGATTCACGGCGTTGTCCTCGACCAGCAGGAGACGCGCGCCGCCATGGTGAAGGCGCAATTTGGCCTCGACGTCTTCCGATTTTTCGCTGGCGATGGCAACCATCGCGCCAACGCCGCGGCGCAGCCTGGCGGTGAACCAGAAGGTGCTGCCGCTGCCAAGAGCACTATCGGCGCCAGCATCACCCCCCATGAGCTGCGCCAAGCGCCGGGTGATGATGAGTCCCAGGCCAGTGCCGCCGTAGTTGCGGGTGGTTGAGGAGTCGGCCTGCTCGAACGCTTTGAATAGGGTGGTTAGCTTTTCTTGTTCAATTCCAATACCCGTGTCTCGAACCTCGAAGCGTACCAAGAGTTCATCGTCGCTGTCCTCGAGTATCAGCGCGCGCAAGGAGATGCTGCCGCTCTCCGTGAATTTGACAGCATTGCTGGCGAAATTGAGCAAGGCTTGACGCAGCCTGGTGGGATCGCCGCTAAGCCAGCGTGGCACGCCATCGGCATCAATGTCGATGACCAACCCCTTGGTTCGGGCTTGATCACTGATCAGCGAACGCACGTGGTCGAAGATGGCGCTCAGAGCGAAGTCGGTGTGTTCTAGAGTCAGCTTCCCGGCCTCGATCTTGGATATGTCGAGAATGTCGTTGATGATGGCCAGGAGGTGCTTGGCCGCAGCATCAATCTTGTCCAAACGCTCGCATTGCTCGGGAGTCAGTTCCTTGCTGCGCAGCAGATAGGTGAGACCGATGATGGCATTCATCGGCGTGCGAATCTCGTGGCTCATGTTGGCCAGGAAGGCGCTCTTCGCGATGTTGGCAGCTTCAGCTGAATTTCGGGCGACGAGCAGATCAGCCTCCACCAACCTGCGCTGCTGGATTTCATGTTCGAGCATGTCCCGACTGGCCGTGATTGACTGCAGTTCGTTTGACATTGCGTCGATGGAGCAGGCGAGATCACCCAATTCGTCGTTTGGCGCCAGCCCGATCCGATAATCCAGATTGCCTCTGCCGATGATCTGCGCACCGAGTTGCAGTTGTTTGATCGGTGAAACAACGCGACGCAGCAGCAGATAGCTGTTGAATGAAATGAACAGCAACCACAAGACGAGGTTGGCGATGGAAAAGAGGATCAATCTCGACTCGAAGACCTGTGCGCGCTGCTTGACTTCCGCGCGCCAGGTTTCGATATTGGTGGTGATCGTGCGCATGCGCAGCGTGAACTGGGCCGCTGCCATCTGGCTGATTGGCGTTTTCTCATCAGCGACGCTTCGCGCACGCTGCACCATGATGTCGGTGAACATCTTGTACAACCAATCAGTATCGCTCTCGATCACTGCGCCCAAGCGGTAGTCGTTGTCGTGTTTGCGCAGAGACCTTACTATCCTAACGGCATTGGCATGCAGCGATAGCCACTGTTGTTGCGGGCGCTCTCCCGCTTCCAGCGTGTATTCCTTGTATAGGTTATTCAGATCGGCAAAGGCGGAAATCAAGTTGTCCAAGGATTCGACTTGCTTGCGCGCTTCAGTCGTTCGCACCTGGGTTTGCCAGGTCCCTAGGCCAAGGCCGATCATGACAGCGACCGCCACCACAAGGCTGATTACGGACCATGCCCTTATTCGAACTATCGCCATTTTGCAATCAGTACAAAATGGTCACGGCATTGGGCTTGGCGGCCTTGAGCGGTCCGGGTTCGAAGAACTTCAGGAAATTGGGAATTCGTTGCTGCGGCACCTTTCCGCGCATCATCGCCCATTTGGCCAAACCTTCCATGTTGATAGGAATGGACTGGTCGAAGCGCAAGTCGAATCGGAAGATGTTGCGGTCGTATACATCGTCGCTGAGAATATGGCGGTTGACCAGAAGTTTGCGCATGACGTCTGGTTCGGCTCGAAAGTGCCTTTCGGCCTCGACCAGAGCGCGAAAGAAACGCGCCAAGGCTTCGCCGTGGCTTGCCACATATTCCTGCGGTGCCACGACGCACCAAGTCAGCGCATAGTAGCCGGGATCGGTGAAGGTAACGCCATTCGTCCCCAAATGCTGTTTCCACTGCAACAGGAAGGGATGCCAACCGGAGGCCGCATCCACCTTGCCGGCATAGAGTAGCTCGGCGATCTTGTCGGCAGAAGTCGGGACAATGGTCACTTTGGAACGATCGATGTGATGATCGGCCAACAAGGCATCAAGCAGATATTCGCCGCCAGTACCGAGTTCAACTGCGATGGACTTGCCGAGCAAATCTTCGGGCTTGCGGATGCCGTGATCAATTCTGCCGAATACCGAAAAATCGCCAACGGCCTCGCCGAGCGAGCCCATAACGACGATCTTCTTGCCATGCAGAATCGACATCGTTGTCGCGGTCTCGGCCGCCAAGGTGATTTGTGCCTTATTTTCGAGGACGGCATCGATGCCCTGTTTTCCGGATGGAACGTAGGTGACGGCGACATCCAAACCGTGCTTCTTGAACAGACCATCATCTTCGGCCAAGAAGAGCAGACCGGACAAAGGATAGTCGAGGCTCGCGACGACGATGCGTTCGGTCTTTGCCTGCTCGCTGGAATGGCCACAACCCGAAACAGCGACCGCGGACGCGATCGCAAGCGCGAGAAAACTCAGCGAGCAAAGCGGACCGCTAAGGTGTCTGACAACAGTGCTTCGAACCTTCGCAAAGCCCATGAAAAGCTCCAGCGTTTTGGATGGCGTGCAATAGGCAGGACGATCCGTATGCTGATCAAGTCGGCGGGATGAAACCATGATCATGGAAAGGTTACTCTTTGGACCCCCTATGCACAAGCCTGGCACCAGGTCCCATCCCCACGCCGCCAGCCCGGCGCGATGCCGCCCAAGTCGAGGCTCGGGGCCGCAAGCGCGGCAGCGACAGCGGTCGCGTCTGTCGCGACCTGCCGAGCGATTGCCGGATAGCCTGATCCCTGGCCAGCGCCTCATGCTTAGCTCAGGCGGTGGTGTTGATGATTCTCCCGGTTACCTGGCCCTGGCTGTTGACCGTCGGTCCTTGCTGCGGCGCCGGCGCGCTGTTGGTGGGCAGGCTGTCGCGCTGCTTCTGCGCCACCTGGGTGTAGATCTGGTCCAAGCGGCTGCTCATCTGGCTGAGCGATTGCAGGGCCTGCAGGCCTTGGCTGGCGCGGCCCACATCGGCCTGCGCCTGACTGGCATCGACCCGCAGCGAGCGCGCCTTTTCTTGAGCGTTGTCGGCGACGCGCTGCTCCTCGGCGGCCTGGTTCTGCAGGTCTTGCGCCCGGAATTGCGCCTGCTCGGCGGTTCGCTTCGCCTCCTGCAGCTTCAAGGTCTGCAGGATCGATTGGGAAATCGAGGCAGAGCTCGAGGTCGCTGATCCGATTGCCATGAGCGAGGTGGAAAGCGCGGGCGCGGAGGGGCGAGGTGCGAACTACGGTAGCACCGGCTTGGTCGAGCCGGGATCTAGCCGCGCTGCGCTTGCTTCTGGTATTGCTCGACGGCCTTGCTCTTGCCGTAGGCGATCGCCTCGTCGATCGACTTGAACTCCCTCTTTCCGCCCGCGGCAGTGCTGGTGGTCTCGGCCGGCGTCGTCGGGTTGCTCGCGGCGGTGGCTGCGGGTGACTGGGCTTGAGCCGGACTTGAAGCCTTCGCGTTTCGCGCCCGCCACGCGGCTTGGTCAGCGGCGCGCTGGTCGGCGCGGCTGAGCGCGGCTTCCGGCTGCGATGGGGTCTTGGCCGTCGCAGCGGTCTTGGTCGTGTCGGTCTGGGCCGTTGCAGCGCCGGCCGCGGCGGGCGCTGCGGATGTCTCCGTCGCCAGCTTCGCCGCGCCTTCCTTGCTGATGGTGACCTGGGTCGACGCCGCCGGTGCGGCAGCGCTGCTGTCGGCCTTGGCGGCCCTCTCGGCCGCGCCCTTGGCGATCGATGCTTTGGCGGCATCGCTCAGCTGAGGCACCGAGCCTGTTGCGGCGGGACTGCTGTAGATAGCTGAGGTGGCGGCCATGGCGAACTCCTAAAGGTGGCTTTATTCCTGCCGTTGACCGGCAGTTACGGGCCTGTGTCGATAGATATATCGCCAATTCTCTATCCGATAGCCATTTTGGTCAAGCGGTTAAACCCGCTGTGGACGGGTGCATCGACGCGGTTCGGGTGCGCGACGATGCCACCGGGCTCAGCCACGACTTCAGTCGCTGCGCTGTTCGATGTCGTGGAACCGGGTCAGGTCGACCACCCGCCCCCCCTCCGGCGTGCTGCGCAAGACATCGACAAAACGGCCGTCGAACACCAGATCCTCGGACGCATATTCGCGTACCGCATAGACCGATGAGGCCATGGTTTCATCGTGACCCGTGACCGAGACGACGATGCGGGTGCGGCTCTGCGTCAATTGAGCCGCATCGAGGTCGAGCAGTGGGCTGCGTTCATCGATGGGGTGAATCAGGGTCCAGGTGAGGGCAAAGACGGGCGTGCGGTCGCGCAGCAGGGGCAGATCGTGGATGCGGATGAAGGTCTCGCCCTGGGCGTCGATTTCGCTGCGCACCAGAGAAAGTCGGGCGGTGGCCTCGACGATGCGATTGTGGCGTTCGTTGGCCATGCGCAACATCAGGACGCGCTTGCCGCCGAAGTCGCGGATGACGCCGCGCTGGCTGAACAGGATGCGCGCGGTCGGTTTGGAAAAGCGCGCGAATACCAGGCCGGTGGTCAGCGCGATGCCGACCATGCCGGTCAGGATCTCGATCGAGGCGAGGATGTGTCCAGGAATACCGGCGGGCGACATGACCCCGTAGCCGACGGTGGCGAGCGTTTCGATGCTGAAGAAGAAATAGTCGGAGAATGCATTGGGGCGTGCGTTGACGACGCTGCCCGGCAACAACCAGTAGAGGGTGCCGAAGAGCAGGTTCACCAGAATGAAAGCGATCACCAGGGCGCCATAGAACTGCGGCCAGGTGAACGACAGCACCAGGTGATAGCTGTCGCGCAACCGTCCTAGGCGATGACCGAAGGCGTGGATCTGCGTGTCACCGACGCGCACCGTATGGCTGCGCCGTGGATCGCTGCCGCTCATGCGGGCGATTCCTGAGCCGGCCGTCGGCCACGCCTATCCTTGCCGGGAGGGTGCGGCGTGGTCAGGCAGTGCAGCACGGCCTATGTTTCCTTTTCGCGCCGCGAAGACAGGCAGCCATGGCAGTTCGCCGCTCCAAGAGCTTGCTGGTTCGTCGATTGGTCCTTGTCTGCGCAGCAGTATAGCGGAACGAAAATCAGTGGTTCAGCAACAGATTGAGAATGACGCCGGTAGCGATCGCCACCAGCACGTAGTCGCCACCGTTCTGCACCCAGTGATAGCCGCGCGGTGGCGCGCTCAGGTGGTGGCCGCGCCAGTCATCGACCACGTAATGGTTGTGGCGATAGTGGTCCGGCAGCCGGTCACCGCGACGAAAGTCGTGGTTGGGTCCGGCGCCGCGTTCGTTGTACCGGGCCAGCGGCTGCGTGTCAGACACGCCGTCTTCAATGTTCGCCGCCGCACAGACGGTCGCTGGGCGGTGATCGATAATCGCAACGCCTCTGCCCTGCTGCGTCAAGCAAGGCCGGGGCAAGACCCTCGGTTATGCTCATTTCCGAGGGTCTTATCATTGGCGCGGAAGCTTCTTTGGCGGGAGCGTCAACCGATTCGACGCGCCCGCGTTAATTGACCCACGAGTCGCCAGAATCAAAGTTTGCAGCCGTCGGCTTGGTTCCAACCCCTAAACTTCCTGAAGGAATTCCATGAACAAGTTGATCGCCATGCTCATCGCTGGCTTGTTTGCTACCACCGTGTTTGCCCAAGCCGCCGCGCCGGCTGCGGCAAAGGCCGAAGTCAAGGCCGAAAAGGCCGACGTCAAGGCCGCCAAGACCGAAGCCAAGGTGGATGTGAAGGCCGACGCCAAGGCAGCCGCTGCCGATGCCAAGGCCGCCAAGGCCAAGGCTGCAGCCGACGCGAAGGCCGAGAAGACCAAGGCCAAGGCCGACGCGAAAGCTGCGAAGGAAGAAGCAAAGGCCGAGAAGGCCAAAGCTGCCGCCGCTGCGAAAGCCGACAAGGCTGGCAAAGCGGCTGAGGTGAAGGCCGACAAGGCGAAGACCGAAGCCAAGACCGACAAGGCGACGGCCAAGGCCGAAACCGCTGCCGTCAAGGCCGAAGGCAAGGCCGAGGTGAAGGCCGCCGGCGCCAAGTAGTCGTCGCTGCGCTGCCGAAAAAGGACGGGCTTGCCTGTCCTTTTTTTCGCTCGCCGCCAGGGCCCCGGCCCATGGCGAATTCGCCTGGGATCGCGTGCACAGCGCCGCCGCGCCGATCCCGCTCAATGCGCGCCAGCGTACAGAGGGCGACGTCGAACTGCGCAACGATGCGCTGTTCGCGCTGCAACCTGCGTCGCGGCGACTGAGCGACTCAGGCAGGCGCTGCCTTGCTGTAGCTCAACACAAAGGAACGATGATGCCGTTCGCGCTCGCCGTAGCGATCCTCCTCATCCTCGGCGGTTGCGCCTCGCTGCCGCCCGGCGCCGACTATCCGCGCAGCGCATCCGTGGCCTTGAGCCATCCGCAGAAGACCCGCCTCGGCGCCCAGTTTGCCGAGGCCGAGCGGCAACACGGTGGCCAGTCGGGCTTTCGCATCATTCCCATGGGCGCCGACGGCTTCCTGATGCGCATGCAGATGATCAACGCCGCGGAAAAGACCCTGGACCTCCAGTACTACATCTTTCGCGGTGACGATACCGGCCGCCTGCTCACCTATGCCTTGCTGCGCGCCGCCGATCGCGGCGTGCGGGTGCGCATTCTGGTGGACGATGGCGAGACCGAGGCCGGCGACGAACAACTGGCCTTGCTCGAAGCGCAGCCCAAGGTGGAGCTGCGCATCTTCAATCCCTTCGCCTATCGCGGCCATACGACGCTGTGGCGCTTTGTCGAGTATCTGTTCAACGCCGGACGGCTCGACTACCGCATGCACAACAAGCTGTTGGTGGCCGACAACGCCATCGCTCTGCTTGGTGGGCGCAACATCGGCGATCAATTCTTTCAGATCGATCCCGACTCGCAATTCGCCGACGACGACGTGTTCGCCGCAGGTCCCGTGGCGCGCCAGCTATCGATCACCTTCGACGAGTACTGGAACAACGGCCTGTCGATCCCGGCGGCGGCGCTGTCCGGGGGCAAGCCCTCGCGCGACGCTTTGCAGGAGCACCGCCAGGACCTGCGCGACGAGGACCGCCAAGCGAGGGCGGAAAGGATCGACTACGTGCAGCGGATCGCCAGCGGCGAACCGCTCGCCGCGGTCCTCGCCGGCCGTTCGCCCTTGATCTGGGCGCCGGCGCATTTGCTGGTCGACAGCCCCGACAAGAAGAAGGTCGACAGCGGCGCGATGCTCGGCAGATTGATGCAGCGGCCGGTGGCGGCTGCGGTGGCTGCGGTGCGCTCCGAGTTGCTGATGATCACGCCCTACCTGATACCAGGCGAGGAGGGCATGCGCTTGTTCGAGGAGCTGCGACAACGCCAGGTGCGGGTGCGGGTCCTCACCAATTCGCTCGAATCCTCGACCGTGCTGCTGGCGCAGGCCGGCTACATGCACTACCGAATTCCCCTGCTCGAGGCCGGCGTCGAGCTCAACGAGATCCGCTCGCTGCTGGGCAACGCCAAAGGCAGCGGCCAATCGGCGGCGATGTCACGCCACGGCAACTACTCGTTGCACGCCAAACTGTTCGTGCTCGACCGGCAGAGGCTGTTCGTCGGCTCGATGAACTTCGATCAGCGGTCGATGCATCTGAACACCGAGATCGGCTTGATCATCGATAGCCCGGCGCTGGCGCGCCAGGTTGCCGCGCGCTTCGACGCCATGGTGCAAACGGAGAACGCCTACGCCTTGGCGCTGCGCCCGACCGCGGCGGGCGGCACGCCGGTCCTGGTGTGGCGCACCCGGCAAGACGGCAAGGCCGTCGAATACGACGTTGAGCCGGCGCGCAGCGACGGGCAGAGGCTCAAGGTCAAGCTGTTGTCGCTCCTGCCACTGGACAGCGAACTGTGAGGCGGCGTCTGCTGGCGGCCGCGCTGCTGGCCCTGCTCAATCTGCCGCTCGCGGCGGTCGAACCACCGGCGCGGGTGAAGGGCGAGGTCGAATACTTGATCGGCTATGTTGCCAGCGCCGGCTGCGCGTTCTATCGCAACGGCTTCTGGTACGACGCGGCGATGGCGCAGGGGCATCTGCGTGACAAATACGACTACCTGGTGGCGCACGACCTGGTCAATAGCACCGAGGACTTCATCGACCGGGCCGCCACGTCGAGCAGCTTCAGCGGCCTGGCTTACGAGGTGCGTTGTCGCGGCGGCGCCGCGATGCCGAGCCAGCGCTGGCTGCGCGCCGAGCTGGCGCGTTATCGCGCCTTGTAGGCTTGGGGTCTGCCGACCGGGCAGGGCGCGGACGAGCGACAGCGGCGGGGCTCTGCGCCGCCGCCGCGTCCGGGTCGCTGTTTGGCGGACCCGCTGCCGGGTCTCGCCAGAGCGCTCAGTCGTCCTTCTTGATGCGCAGCTCGTTGGTGACCGATTTGACACCTTCGGTGGCGCGGGCGATCGAGACGGCCTTGCCGGCCTCTTCCTGGCTCCCGACGTTGCCGCTCAACACCACCATGCCCTTGGCGTCGGTATCGACTTTGATGTGCTTCAGCGTGCTCATCTTTTCGTCGGCCAGCCTGGCCTTGATCTTGGTGGTGATGACGGAATTTTCGACGAAGGTCAATGGATGCTTGCGGTCGGCGTCGCCGTCGGCGTGCGCCAGCATGGGGGTCAGCAGGGTGCCGAAGACCAGGCAGATTGTCGCGATCTTGAGTTTCATGATGGGTCCTTTTCTTTGGGTCGTTGGTGAGAGGCGATGATCCATCGATCAGCGCCGACTTTCTGTTCGCTGCCCCACATATCGACAGCGATTCTTTGCCGGCGGCGACGAGCAACGGCGCCATCGCCCTGGTCGTCACTGGGAGCGGATGAATGCTGCTGCCGCCTCAGTGCGACAGCGCACAGAGAAGGTGCACGTATTGAGGCAAGCTCCGTCCAGGTGCTGGATTCACGATTGCCCACGCTCTGGTGGACGTCGGCCGCGCCAGCAAACCCAACATCAGCCGGAGAAGACGATGAACAAGCTATTGAGAAACGCCCTGGCGATCGCCGCATTGGCCGTCGCTACGCAAGCCGTCGCGCAGATTACCTTTTACGAACATGACAACTTCGAAGGCCGCTCCTTTACCACCGACAAGATGGTCGGCAACTTCGAGCGCTTTGGCTTCAACGATCGCGCTTCCTCGGTGGTGGTCGCTGGCGAGCGCTGGGAAGTGTGCGAAGACGTCCGCTTCAGCGGACGCTGCATCGTGTTGCGCCCGGGCAGCTACCCCTCGCTGAATCGGATGGGCATGAACGATCGCATCTCCTCGGCGCGGATGGTGGGCAGGAGCGCGCGCGTCGCCGAGGATCGCTACGCGCCGGCGCCGATGGTCGGCTACGACTACAGTCGTCGCCGCGACGAGCAACTCTACGAGGCGAACGTGGTAGCGGTGCGCGCGGTGGTCGGCCCACCGGAGCAGCGCTGCTGGATCGAGCACGAGAAGGTGGTCCAGGAGCAGCGCGGCAGCGCCAACGTTCCCGGGGCGGTCGCCGGGGCCCTGATCGGCGGCATACTCGGTCACCAGGTCGGTAGCGGTCGCGGCAACGATCTGGCCACTGTCGGTGGTGCAGTCGCCGGCGCCGCGGTCGGCGCCAACGCCGGTCGCGATAGCGGCGGACAAAGGGTGAGCACCCACGACGTGAAACGCTGCGAGAACATACCGAGTCAGGCGCAGCCGGCGTTCTGGGACGTTAGCTATACCTTCCGCGGCCTCGAACACCACGTGCAGATGAGCTCCCCACCGGGACCGACCATCACGGTCAACGGTCGCGGCGAGCCGCGCTCCTGAGCCAACGCCAACCATGCCGCTGCGATTGGGCGTATAGGGTGGACCAAGGCTTGTCGGCCTTGGTCCGCCAGGGCCTATTGACCCGGCCACCACGGCCGGCCGTTGTTCAACATTTGGATGCCGCAATCACTCCGTGAAACCCACTCAGAAAATTGCTGCCTGGCTCGCCGTCGCCGTCGCCGTCCTGGCGCTGGCGTTGGGGGTCGGTGTGTCGCTGTGGGCCTTCGCCCAGCTCAGAGCCTCGGGCGAGGCGCGCAAGCACATCGCCAGCGTCTTGAATCGCTCCGACGATCTGCTGTCGGCGGTCAAGGATGCCGAGACCGGCCAGCGTGGCTATCTGTTGACTGGCGACGCGGCCTACCTGGAGCCCTACCTGGCCGTGCGCGAAGGACTGCCCGGCCAATTGCAGGACCTGCGCGGGCTGACCCTGATCGGCGCCGCCCAGGGTCACCTCGACGCCGTCGTGCCCCTGCTCGAAGCCAAGCTGGAGGAAATCGCGCGCAGCATCGCCCTGCGCCGCAACGGTGACGCGAACGCGGCGCGCAGCCTCGCCGGCGGCGGTCAGGGCAAGGCGCTGATGGACTCGATCCGCAGCGAGATGGCCGAGGTCGGCAGCATCGAACAGACGCTCCTCGCCCAGCGCGACGCCGACTTCCAGCGGGACATGCGCAACCTGCTGGTGGTGGTCGTGGTCGCCAGCTTGCTGGTGCTGTTGTCCGGTCTGGCCGTCGCCGCGCTGATCTACCGCCAGACGCGGCAGCGGCTGCAGGTGGCGCTGCACGTCGAAACCAGGCAGATGCTCGAACGCCAGGAGGAGACGACAGCGCGGCTGGCCCAGGCCAACGTCACCTTGCGCGAGAGCGAGGAGACGCTGGCGGTGACGCTCAACTCGATCGGCGACGCGGTGATCGCCACCGATGCCCAGGCGCGGGTGCGCAGCCTGAATCGAATCGCGGAGAAGCTCACCGGCTGGGCCCAGGCGGACGCCGCCGGGCGGCCGGTGGACCAGATCTTCCGCATCATCAACCAGGAGACCCGCGAGCCTTCCACCATTCCGGTCATGGCGACCCTGGCCCACGGCACCATCCAGGGCCTGGCCAACCACACCCTGCTGGTCGCCCGCGACGGCAGCGAACGCGCCATCGCCGACAGTTGCGCGCCGATCCGCGACCGCAGCGATCGGGTGGTCGGTGCGGTGCTGGTGTTTCGCGACGTCTCCGAGGAATACGCGGTGCAGCAGGCGCTGCGCGACAGCGCGGCGCTGATCCAGACCATACTCAACACCGTGGTCGACGGCATCATCACCATCCACGCCCGCGGCGGTGTGGTCGAGACGGTCAACCCGGCGGCGGAAAAGATGTTCGCCTACGGCGCAGCCGAATTGATCGGGCAGAACTTCAGCCTGCTGATACCGGAGCTCGATCAGGACCAGCGCAACGGTTCGCTCGAGTACTACAGCGCCAGCGACGAGGCGCGCGCCATCGGCCTCGGCCGCGAGGTGATGGGGCGGCGCCGCGACGGCAGCCTCTTTCCGCTGGAGATTGCGGTGAGCGAAATGTGGCTAGGAGGCCAGCGCTACTTCACCGGCATCTTGCGCGACATCACCGCGCGCAAGCAGGCGGAAGAGGCGCTGCAGAAGGCGGGTGCGCTGCAGAGCGCCATCTTCAACAGCGCCAATTTCTCGAGCATCGCCACCGACGCCAGGGGCGTCATCCAGATATTCAACGTCGGCGCCGAGCGCATGCTCGGCTACTCGGCCACCGAGGTGACGAACAAGATCACCCCGGCGGCAATTTCCGACCCGCAGGAAGTGGTCGTCCGCGCCGAGGCGCTCAGCGTCGAACTGGGCACGCCGATCGCGCCGGGCTTCGAGGCCCTGGTGTTCAAGGCGTCGCGCGGCATCGAAGATATCTACGAACTGACCTACATCCGCAAGGACGGCAGCCGCTTTCCGGCCGTGGTGTCGGTCACGGCGCTGCGCGACGCCGAGGGTGCCATCATCGGCTACCTGCTGATCGGCACCGACAACACCGCGCGCAAGCAGGTCGAGGCCGAGCGGGCGGCGCTCGACCAGGCGCTGCTGGACAAGAACGCCGAGCTGGAGCGCGCCAAATCGGTCGCCGAGACGGCCAATCTGGCCAAATCGGAATTTCTCTCGAGCATGAGCCACGAGCTGCGCACGCCGCTCAACGCCATCCTCGGCTTCGCGCAATTGATCGACTCGGCCGTGCCGCCGCCGACGCCGACGCAGAAGCGCAACCTGGAACAGATACTCAAGGCGGGTTGGTACCTGCTCGAGCTGATCAACGAGATCCTCGACCTGGCGCTGATCGAGTCGGGCAAGGTGACCCTGTCGGGGGAACCGGTGTCGCTGGCCGAGGTGATGCTCGAGTGCCGCGCCATGGTCGAGCCGCAGGCG
>JAHFRE010000279.1 GCA_023258955.1 Sterolibacterium sp. | reverse complement strand
CCGGCTTGATCAACGACCAGGATCGCAGCTCAGCCAACAAGGTCCCCGCCCTCGGCGAAATTCCGATCCTCGGCCGCTTGTTCGCCAGCCACCTCGAGGACAACGAAAAGACCGAGATCGTCCTTTCGATGACCCCGCGGGTGATACGCTCGGTTCGGCGACCGGACCTCCTGGCGGCCGAGTTTGAAACCGGCACCGAATCCAGCCTGGGCGGGCCTGCGCTGGCGTTGACTGGCGGTGGAACGGCGTCGGAGACCAAGCCGTCGGTCGGAAGTCCGGCCGCGGGAACGGTCCCGACGGCAGTATTGCGGCCGGCGCAGGTGATTCCGCCGCAGACGGTCCTGGCCGCCGAGGCTCCCGCGCCAAGCTCGAATGAGGCCGCTCAGCTTGCCGCCGCTGCGACGGCACGCTCGCCGGCAACAGGCGCCGTCGATTCCGGTACGGGCAATCAGTTGTCACCAGCGGCACCCGCTAGCGCCTCGAATCACCCGACCTTCAGTTGGACGGGCGCGACCCAGGTCAAGGTCGGCGATCATTTCAGCGCGGTACTGCGCCTGCAAAGTGAAACGCCCGTGTTGGCCATTCCACTGCTGATCGGTTTCGATCCGGAAGCGGTGCAGGTGGTGAATGTCGCCGAAGGCGATTACCTCAAACAGCAAGGAGGGCAAACAAGGTTTTCCAGTAGGGTCGACAGCCAGAGCGGAAAAGTTACGGTCTCGACAGTCCGACAAGGTGCGGGATTTGCGGGCGGTGGCAGTGTCGCGACGGTGACGTTCAAGGCCATCCGCGGCGGAGGCGAGGCACACGTCCAATTGCTTTCGGCGACCCCCGAGCCGGCCGGCGAAGGCGCCGCGCCGCCAATGCCGTCCGATCTGCTGGTGCATATCGGGAATCTATAGCAGGCGTGAAGCCGAATATCGCACCCACTCGAATCGCCGCCGGCTGTGGATGCCCGGCGGGTGGATTCACGTTCATCGAGATGATCGTCACCGTCGCGATCTTCGGTGTGCTGGCATTGCTCGCAACACCCGCCCTGCGGCTGGTCAGCCAGCGCGAGAAGGAGCGCGACCTGCGTAGCGCTTTGATACAAGTGCGCGACGGCATCGATGCTTACAAACGGGCTGCCGACCAGGGACGCATCCGCTTGCAAGTGGGAGACTCCGGGTACCCGAAATCCCTGGACGAACTCTTCCAGGGAGTGCCGGATCAACGCAGCCCGCAGAAGCAGATGATCCATTTCCTGCGCGCCTTGCCGCGAGACCCGTTGTCTCCGGACGCCAGCGCGCCGGCTGCCGATACCTGGTTAAAGCGTTCCTACTTGAGCCCACCGGATGAGCCGGCGGAAGGCGCTGACGTATTCGATATCCATTCGCGCTCGGATCGCGTCGGCCTCAACGGCGTTCCGTATACAAAGTGGTGACGTCCCTCCTCAGATGCCGCTACCTGGCCGCCACTGAACGCCCAGCCGGTGGCTTCACGCTGATCGAAATCCTGGTCGTGCTGACCCTGATCGCGTTGTTGTTGACGATAGCCCTGCCTCGGTACTTCGGTAGCCTCGAGCGGGCGCGCGACACCATCTTGGTCGAGAACCTTCGGGCGATGAGGGAGGGTATCGACAGGTTTCATGCCGACGCGGGACGCTATCCCGAGACGTTGGACGAACTGGTGACCAAGCACTACTTCAAGGCGATGCCGGTCGATCCGGTGACTGAGTCTGCCGCGACCTGGCTGCTGGAGCCGCCGCCGGATCCGCAGGAGAAGGGGATCTACAACGTTCGCAGCGGGGCCGAGGGAAAGTCTCGTAGCGGCATCGCGTTCAAGGCGCTGTAGTCGTGGCTATTCGCAACCTGGCGCCGCGCGACGAGGGAGGATACAGCTTCCTGTGGGTTATGTTTACCGTTGCCGCGTTGGCAATGTCTACGGCGCTGGCAGGCATCGTGTGGAGCACCGACGTGCGCCGGCAAAAGGAGCGCGAATTGATCTTTGTCGGGCGACAGTTTGCCGATGCTATCGGTCGCTATTACGAATCGACCCCGGGGGCCGCGAAAGAATATCCACCTTCGCTCGATGCCCTTGTCGCCGATTCCCGATTTCTCGGGGTGCGCAGACATCTGCGGCGCATCTACGTCGATCCCATCACAGGGACAACGCAATGGGGTACGGTGATCGTCGCCAACCGCATTGTCGGGGTGTACTCTGAATCTGCAGTCGAGCCACTGAAGGTCGGCAACTTCGAGCCTACGGAAGCGTTATTCGCGGACAGCAAGAAGTATTCGCAATGGGTGTTTACCTACCCGACGGATCTCAAAGTCACGGCATCGCCGGGAGATCTTGTGCTGGCGCCAGGTGGCCAGCCGATTGGCAATGCACGACCGGTTAGTGGAAACAACAATTGAAAATGGAGCGAAAGGGACCATGAGTTCAATGCCAAGATTTTTCCAATATCTAGCAATCTGCGTCGGCATTCAACTATCGAACGCCTCGCTGGCACTCGCCTTGGAGCAAACGCAGAGCAAGTCCAAACCGCCTTCGGTAAAGCACATGCTGGAGGAAGACCGACGCGGGGGTCTATCCTGCCGCGCCGACGATCCTGACCGCAACACGCTTGGCGAGAGCGCAGTCCGCGCGACACGGCACATTTCTGGGAAGGCGCTTCAGGAATGCCGACTGACCCTGAAGCAGTTTGCCGAGGCCGCATCACACGGGACTCAAGTGGTGGATGTGCGCCCAGCAAGTGAATACGCGCAGACCCACATCGATGGCTCGCTCAATCTTCAGACGTCAGAGATCAAGACCAAGCGATTTCTGGGCAATCGACCCGTCGTCCTAGTCGGAGACGGCAAGGCTGACGACCTATTGTTGGAATCGTGTGCCGAATTGCGTTCCGGCGGATTTCATCAGATTCAGGTGTTGAACGGCGGAATGTTGGCGTGGGCAGTTGCCGGCCGCCCAACCGTCGGGCGCACGGCAGACACCTTTGCGCTTGCCCAGCTAACCGCGGCGCAGTTGTTTCGCTTGACGCTGGAACCGACTTCGACGGTGATCAACGGACTTGCGGGTGAACGGTTTGGCATTGCGGTGCCGCTCGAAGCCAATCCCAAGTGGCAGGAGAGCTTGATTCGAGCGGTCGCGAATGCGGCCAACAATCAGGTCTCAAAGCACGATCAGCAGCGCATCGTTGCGGCAACAGGGGGCAGGGTCGACGCATCGCTCTATCGGCAATTGATCGCAGCTGCGAAGGGCGTCCCCGTCTTCGTCTATACAGAAGGCGCTGAGGCGCTTCGCGCCTTGGTAGGAACCCAAGCGGCGATGTGGCAACGGCAGGACCAGGGGCCGCGTCAGTCTGCGTGCAGCACCATGTAGGGCGGGTCAAATGGCTTGTTTCACGCTTGCTTTCTGGATTGCATTGACGGTCTTCGCGATCGGCCCTCCGCCTGCCGACGCTTCCGATGTCATAGGCAGTCGTGTCCAAGTTGTAACGTTGAGCTTCCAACTAGAGAATCCTGGCGGGCAAACCTTGCGCCATGCTCGATTTTCAATCTACGGCCCGTTGAAGCTGACTGGCGCCGAGGAATCGGTTTCCATTGAAGCCAACTACCCCTTCGACACAGAAGGCGATCGCTTCGGCAATCAGATACTCCTGTTCCAATTTCCAGAATTTCAAGCGTTCGCGACCAAGGTTCTCACCATTCGGGCCAACATAGCGACCATTGCCACGCCCCGTCTGCTCGAGCCTGGCCTCGAAGCAGGGGAGTTTCTGGTGCCCGAACGCAATATCGAGGTTGACGCGCCGGACATTCGGATCGCGGCTGCTCGATTGCGACGCCCGACGCTTCTCGCCACGGCCAGGGAAATCAACCGGTGGGTTGGTGAGCACATTCTCGATTCCGGCTACATCGCCGAAGATCTAGGCGCGCTCACCGCTCTGCAAACGCGCCGCGGCGATTGTACGGAGCATGCTTACCTGTTCGCCGCGCTCGCACGGGCGAACGGGATCCCGGCCCGCGTTCTCGGCGGCTTTGCATTCGAACCGGGCAGAACTCCGCGGATGATCGAATACCACAATTGGGCAGAATTCAATATCGATGGCGCTTGGCGTGTCGCGGATCCGCAGAAAAGGGTCTTCGATGCGCCCAACGACAGCTACATCGGTTTCAGGATCGTGTCGTCTCGCGTTTCGAACTCACTCGGCGACGCCCACCGCTATTCAGCCAGCGACGGCTTGGTCGTCAGCGAGCAGCGATGACCTGCCCGCCGTCGAAGAGTCTTCGCCGCAGACTCAAGGCGTTCCGAAGAAGTCCCTGACCTTGTCCATCCACGACTTGGCGCGGGGGCTGTGGTGGCCGGCGTCGGTGGCGTTGATCTCTTCGAACTCGCGCAGCAGTTCCTTTTGCCTCTCGGTCAGGTTGACCGGGGTCTCGACCACGACGTGGCAAAGCAGATCGCCGTGGCTGATGCTGCGCACGCCCTTGATGCCCTTGCCGCGCAGGCGGAACACTTTGCCGGTCTGGGTCTCGGGCGGAATCTTCAGGCGCGCCACGCCTTCTAGGGTGGGAATCTCGATCTCGCCGCCGAGCGCCGCCGCGGAAAAGCCGACCGGCATCTCGCAGTGCAGGTCGTCGTGGTCGCGCTGGAAGACGGTGTGTGGTTTCAAGTGGATCTGCACGTAGAGGTCGCCCGGCGGGCCGCCGTTGACCCCGTGTTCGCCCTCGCCCGACAAGCGGATGCGATCGCCTTCGTCGATGCCCGAGGGTATCTTCACCGACAGGGTCTTGTGCTGCTTGACCCGGCCGCCGCCGTGGCAGGTGACGCAGGGCTCGGCGACGTAGCGGCCGGTGCCGTGGCACTTGGGGCAGGTCTGCTGGATG
>JAHFRE010000278.1 GCA_023258955.1 Sterolibacterium sp. | reverse complement strand
GGGTTGAAGCGGCGGGTGTGGCCGCACATGGCGATCAGTCCGGACTGCTGCTGCTGCGCCAGCACCGCCTCGGCCCCGGCCAGGGTGTCGGCCAGGGGAATCTCCACCTGCACGTGCTTGCCGGCCTTGAGGCAGGCGACGGCCTGCTGCGCGTGCATCTGGGTCGGCGTCGCCAGGATCACCGCGTCCACGTCCGGCAGAGCCAGGCTGTCGGCGAGCTCGGTACTGACATGGGCGATGCCGTACTTGGCGGCGACCTCGCGCGTCTTCTCCAGATCGCGGCTAACCAGGGACACCACCTCGACCCCGTCGATCAACTTGATGCCGTCCAGGTGCTTGATGCCGAAAGCGCCGGCACCGGCCAGCGCCACGCGGATGGTCTTGTTCATTCTTGG
Organism: Sterolibacterium sp.; assembly: GCA_023258955.1. Taxonomy (GTDB): domain Bacteria; phylum Pseudomonadota; class Gammaproteobacteria; order Burkholderiales; family Rhodocyclaceae; genus CAIYYX01. The sequence continues at coordinate 4,477 of JAHFRE010000278.1, read as the reverse complement.
TTCTCCAGGATCAGGTGTCCCACCGCGGTGTTCGAGGCGGGGACGTGGTAGAAACGGTGCACCACCCGTGGCGGTTTGTCGTTCATGGCGCCGCGGGCGATCAGCCACATGACGAGTTCGATGCCCTCCGAGCCGGCCTCGCGCACGTAGTCGATGTGCGGCATCGACGCCAGGGCCGCCGGGTCGGCGATCAAGCGGTCGAGGAAGTCGCGGTCGAACTCGCGGTTGATCAGGCCGGCGCGCGGCCCCTGCAACTGGTGGCTCATGCCGCCGGTGCCCCAGATCTGCACGTTCAAGGGCTGGTCGAAAGAGTCGACGGCGCGGCGGATGGCGCGGCCGAGCTGGTAGCAGCGGCGGCCCGAGGGCACCGGGTACTGGACCACGTTTACGGCGAAGGGGATCACCGCGCAGGGCCAGCGAAAGTCGTCGGCCGGCGGTTGGCCGAACATCAGGGACAGCGGCACGGTCAGGCCGTGGTCGACGTCCATCTTGTTGGCGATGGTCAGATCGAAATCGTCCTGGATCACCGACTGGGCGATGTGCGCGGCGAGCTCGGGGTGGCCGCGCACCATCGGCACCGGGCGCGGCCCCCAGCCCTCGTCGGCGGGCTGGAACTCGGCGGCGCAGCCGATGGCGAAGGTGGGGATCAGATCGAGGCTGAAGGCGTTGGCGTGGTCGTTGTACACCAGGAAGACGACGTCGGGCGGGTTCGCCTTGATCCATTGCTTGGACTTCTCGTAGCCGGAAAAAACCTTCTGCCAGTAGGGCTCGCCGCTCTTGCCCTGGTCGAGGGCGGCGCCGATGGCCGGCACGTGCGAGGTATAGACGCTGGCGCTGATCCTGGCCATCACCGTTTCTCCCCGACGTAGCGGTTGCCGACGATCGAGCGGCCGCCGTTGATCATCATGTCGCGGTACTCGGCTTCGCTCATGCCGGTCATGCTGCCGGCCATCTGCTGGAAGCTCTTGCCGTCGGTGGCGCCGATCTTGGCCAGGAAGTAGATGTTGCCGCCCAGCGCGATGCAGCGATTGAGGTCGCGCGCCAGCACCGCCAGCTTCTGCTCCTCGCTCATCGGCCACTCGTCGAGGTAGGCGCGCTCGTCGCGCTTGAAGCGGGCGCGGTTGTCGGCCTTCATCAGCGACATGCAGAACTGGTTCAGGTGATAGCCCAGCCGCGCCTGGTCGGCGTCGAAGATGGTGGTGCCGGGAACGTCCAGATAGGGTTTGACGAGCGCCATGGGTGTTTCCTCCTCAATCGTTCCAGTAGAGCCGCAGCGGGTTGTCGACCAGCAGCTTCTGTTGCAGCTCGGGGGTGGTGGCGATCCGCGGCAGGAAGTCCACCAGCTTGCCGTCGTCGGGCATATGGCTCTTCATGTTCGGGTGGGGCCAGTCGGTGCCCCACAGGACGCGCTCGGGGAAGGCCTCGACCAGGCGCCGGGCGAAGGGCACGACGTCGTCGTAGTCGGGCGGGCCGGACTTGGACAGGCGCTCCGGGCAACTGACCTTGGACCAGATGTTCGGATGCTCGCGCAGCAGCTTGACGAACAGCTCGAACTCCGGGCCGTCGACCGGTTTGCCGACGTCGGGCCGACCCATGTGATCGACCACCACGGCGGTCGGCAGGGTGGTGAAGAAGTCCCACAGCTCGGGCAGGTCCTGCGCCTCGAAATAGACGACCACGTGCCAGCCGAGCGGGGCGATGCGGGCGGCGATCTCGGCCAGCGCCTCGCGCGGCGTGAAGTCCACCAGGCGCTTGACGAAATTGAAGCGGGTGCCGCGCACCCCCGCCGCGTGCAGGGCTCGCAGTTCGGCGTCGCTGATGTCGCGCGCGACCGAGGCGACGCCGCGGGCCCGACCGGCGGAGTGCACCAGCGCATCGACCAGGGCGCGGTTGTCGGTGCCGTGACAGGTCGCCTGGACGATCACGTTGCGGCTGAAGCCGAGGAAGTCGCGCAGCGCGAACAACTGGTCGCGCGAAGCGTCGCAGGGGGTGTACTTGCGCTCGGCTGCGAAGGGAAAGCTCGCCGCCGGACCGAACACGTGGCAGTGGGCGTCCACCGCGCCGGGCGGCGGGGCAAAGCGCGGCTGCGAGGGGTGGGGAGCGAAGGGTATCCAGTCTGCGTCCATGGCGGTCATCGTCCTGTGTTGCAAGCGGCGAGCAGCAGGTCGGCAGCGTCGCGCCAGTCGCCCGGCGCCGCCTTGTCGAAGAGTCCCTGGTCGCGGAGATCGGCGACCCAGGCCTGGCGCTTGGAGGTGCCGCTGGCCGACCAGGGTTCGAGTCCGACCTCGCGCACCGTCGCCGCGGCCTCGACCATCTCCTCGGCGCGGCGCCTGCCGTGCTGGATCACCCGCTGGAAGAAGTAGCTGGCCTGCGCCTCCCAGTCCAGCCCCGGAAAGGTCTCGGCCAGCGAGGCCAGCACCTGTTCTTCGACGCCGTAGGCGCGCGCCGCGCTGAAGCTCTCGATGACCATCGCCTCCAGCCCCTTGATCATCACGCTGCGGCACATTTTGGTGGCCGAAGCGACGCCGAGCTTGGCCGAAGCCAGGGTCGGATTGAAACCTAAACGCGACAGCAACGGCTGCAGGTCCGCGGCGTCGGGTCCGCCCAGCAGCAGCGGCACGCGCGAGCGGTAGGGCGGCACCGAGGTCATCACCGCGCCCTCGACGTAGCGGCCGCCGGCGCTGGCGACGTTGGCCGCGGCGGCGATCTTGGCGCCGGGCGAGGCCGAATTGAAATCGAGGAACCAGCTCGCCGGCAGCAAACCGGGCGCGCAGGCCTGGGCCACGGCCAGGGTCTGGCTGGCGGTGACGGCGGAGACGATCAGTTCGGCGCCCGCGGCCAGCGCTGCGGCCGACTCGGCGAGCAGCACCCCGTGCTGCGCGGCGTGCTGGCGCAGGGGGGCAGCCAGCGGGCCGTCGAGCTTGCGGTCGTAGGCGCTGACCGCGACGCCGCTCGCGCGCAGGTCTTCGGCGAGGATGGTGCCGACCTCACCGTAACCGACCAGACCGATGCGCCAGCGCTTCGGATCCGCTGCTTGTTGCGCGCTCATGACCATCAGTCGATGTACTTGAGGCCGGCCTTCGCCAGCGCCTCGCGCATCGCGTACATGTCCAGGCCCAGCTCGCCGGCGGCGAGCCGTTCGCGCTTGGCCACTTCGTTGTTCTCGCGCGCCGCCGCCGCCTCGGCCACCTGCTGTGCCAGGGCCCGCGGCACCACCACGACGCCGTCGTCGTCGGCCACCACCACGTCGCCGGGATGGACCAGCGCCCCGGCGCAGACCACGGGCACGTTCACCGAACCGAGGGTGGCCTTGATGGTGCCTTTGGCGCTGATGGCGCGGGAAAACACGGGGAAGCGCATCGCCGTCAGATCCTTGACGTCGCGCACGCCGCCGTCGATGACCAGACCCCCGGCCCCGCGCGCGCGAAACGAGGTGGCGAGCAGGTCGCCGAAGAAGCCGTCCTCGCAGTCGGCGCTGACGGCGGCGACGACGACGTCGCCCTCCTGCAACTGCTCCGCCGCCACGTGCATCATCCAGTTGTCGCCCGGGTGCAACAGCACCGTGACAGCGGTGCCGCACAACTGCGCGCCGGCGTAGATCGGGCGCATATAGGGTTTCAGCAGGCCGACCCGGCCCATCGCCTCGTGGATGGTGGCGACGCCGAATTTGGCCAGCCGCTCGACCGCGGTCTTGTCGGCGCGGGCGATGTTGCGCCTGACGATGCCCAGTTCGTTCATGCTCATCATCTGTCCTTTCAAAGTCCTTTTGCCTTGAGCGCGGCGTCGAGGCGCGGATAGACGCGGCGGGCGTTGGTTTCGAACACCTGCTGCCGCTCGGCGGCGGAGAGATTGGGGGTGGCGGCGATGTAGCGCTTGGTGTCGTCGTAGTAGTGACCGGTCTCCGGATCGACGCCGCGCACCGCACCGATCATCTCGGAGGCGAAGAGGATGTTGGCGACCGGGATCACCCGCGTCAGCAGATCGATGCCCGGCTGGTGGTAGACGCAGGTGTCGAAGAAGATGTTGTGCAACAGGTGGTCCTGGAGCAGGGGCTTCTTCAGTTCCTGCGCCAGGCCGCGAAAGCGTCCCCAGTGGTAGGGTACAGCGCCGCCGCCGTGCGGGATGACGAAGCGCAGGGTCGGGAAGTCCTTAAACAGGTCCGAGGTCAGGCACTGCATGAAGGCCGTGGTGTCGGCGTTCAGGTAGTGGGCGCCGGTGGTGTGGAAGCAGGCGTTGCAGCTGGTGCTGACGTGGACCATGGCCGGGATGTCCAGCTCGACCATCTTCTCATAGATCGGGTACCAGTGCCGATCGGACAGCGGCGGTTCGCGCCAGTGGCCGCCGGAAGGGTCGGGATTGAGGTTGATGCCGACGCAGCCGTATTCCTTGACGCAACGCTCGAGCTCCGGAATGCAGGTCTTGGGGTCGACGCCGGGCGACTGCGGCAGCATCGCCGCACCGATGAAGTTGTCGGGAA
>JAHFRE010000277.1 GCA_023258955.1 Sterolibacterium sp. | reverse complement strand
CGACGGCGAGGTGATCGACCTGGGCAGCTGCTCGGTCGAGGTGATCCACACCCCGGGTCACACCCCGGGCCACTGCGCCTTCTTCTTTCGCGAACCGGCGGTGCTGTTCATGGGCGACTACGACCTCACCGCCTTCGGTCCCTGGTACGGCGACCGCGACTCCTCGATCGAACAGACGATCGCCTCGGTGCAACGCCTGCGCCGGGTGCCGGCCCGGGTCTGGCTGACCAGCCACGAGCACGGCTGTTTCGAGAGCGACCCCGGCGAGCTGTTCGACCGCTACCTGGCGGTGATCGACAGCCGCGAACAGAAGCTGCTGGACTTCCTCAGCCAACCGCGCAGCCTGGCGGAGGTGGGCCGCCACTGCATCGTCTATCGCAAGCCGCGCGAGCCCCGCGCCTTCTTCGAGTGGGGCGAGGAAGCGATCATGGGCAAACACCTGGCGCGTTTGCTGGCCGCCGGCACGATCACCCTGGCCGGCGGCCGTTACCGCCTGGCCTGAAGCGGGGCATCGACCCGCGTCGCCGGGCGCCACTCGTCGGTGCGGTCGTTGAACAGCTCGGCGACCACCTTGCGCAGCCAGGTCACCTTGGCGTCCTTGTGGAATTTGCGGTGCCAGTGCTGCTTCAGCTCGATGCTGGGCAGGGCCAGCGGCGGCTCGACCACGCGCACGGCGGCGCCGGCGCCGGTGCTGGCGACGTAGAGACCCAGCGCGTGCGGCACGGTGACCACCAGATCGGAGCGGGCGATGACCATCGGAATGCTCATGAAGTGCGGCGTCAGCAAGGCGATCTTGCGCTTGATGCGCTTCGCGGCGAGGAAGCGTTCGAGGATCTCCTGGCTGCGGCCTTCGGCCCGCACCACCGCGTGGTCGAGCTTCAGGAACTGGGCCAGAGTCAGCTTCTTGCCGCGCAGCGGATGGTCGGCGCGCAGCAGGCAGACGAAGTAGTGCGAATACAAGCGCTGCTGGAAGAAGCCGCTCTGTTTCAGGTCGGGGAAGTAGCCGACCGCCAGGTCGATCTCGCCGTTCTGCAGACCCTCCTCCACGTGCAGCGGTGTCGCCGACACCGAGCGCACCTGGGCGTGCGGCGCGTGCTTGCCGAGAAACTCCAGCAGCCTGGGCAGGAACACCATTTCGCCGATGTCGGACATGGCGAAGGTGAAGCGCTCGCGCGTGGTCGCCGGATCGAAAGCCGCCTGCGCCAGCAGCTCGCGGTTGACCCGGTTCAGGATGTCGCGCGCCGTCGGCACCAGGATCGTGGCGCGCGGGGTCGGCGCCATGCCGTGCGAGGTCTTGACGAACAGCGGATCGCCGACCCGGGCGCGCAGCCGCGCCAGCGCCGCGCTGGCCGCCGGCTGGCTGAGACCGAGGGCCTTGGCGGCGGCGCTGACGCTGCCCTCGTCGTAGATGGCCAGGGCGATGCGCAACAGGTTGAGGTCGAATTGCTGCACGGTGGCGGCGCAAGCGCCGTTATCTGCAAATCGGATAATGGTTATTATGAGAATTCTATTGAATTATAGGCAGATTGGGCCATCATGCGTGCCAAAATCACAATCAGGAGACGCTCGACCATGGCCAACGCCGCCGCAATGCTGCTCGCCGGACGCCCCACTGCGGTGGCGCTGATCGAGCCCGGACAACAGGTCAGCTACGCCGAACTCACGGCCCGCACCATGCGCATGGCAGAAGCCTGGCGCGCCCGCGGCCTCGGCCGGGGCGACACCGGCATCATCGCCCTGGCCGACGGCATCGATTCGGTCGCCACCCTGCTCGGCCTGATGTGGATCGGCGGCGTGCCGGCACCGATCAGTCCGCGCACCGACCCGGCCCTGGTGCCCGATCTGCTGGCGGAGAGCAAGGGAAAGGCGATGGTCGCCGAAGACGAGTTCGCGGCGCAGCTCGCCGACCCCCGCGTGCTTGGTCGCACGGCCTGGCTGGCGCTGGCAGCAGGCCTTGCAGAGGTGGAGAGCGCGCCGCTGGAAATGGACATCGAGGCCCCCGCCTTCATGCTGTTTTCTTCCGGCACCACCGGCAAGCCCAAGGGCATCGTGCACGCCCAGCGCTGCGTCGAACAAGGCGACGCCTTCGCCCGGGAGATCCTCGGCGTCAGCGCCGACGACCGCTTCTTCTCGACTTCGAAGATCTTCTTCGCCTACCCGCTCGCCAACTCGCTGTTCGGCGGCCTGCGCCTGGGCGCCTCGGTGCTGCTCGATCCGGAGTGGCCGAACCCGGAGCGCGTGGCATCGCTGGTCGCACAGTACCAACCGACGACCCTGTTCAGCGTCCCCACCCTCTACCAGCGGCTGCTCGAATCCAATCTCAGCTTTCCCTCGATCCGCCATTGCGTCTCGGCCGGCGAGGCCTGCCCGCCGGCGCTGTCCAACGCCTGGCAACAGCGCCACGGCGTCGGCCTGGTGAACGGCTACGGCGCCAGCGAGACCATGGCCCTGGTCCTCTATCGCACCCCGGACATGGCCGGCTTTAAGCCGACCCCGCTGACCACGGCGCGCGAGGAGTCGTCGGACCCGAAAGATCCGGAAGCCAGCATCCGCCTGTGGTTCACCAATCCCTCGATATCGCTGGGCTACACCCGCGTCGTCACCCACGACAGCGCCCAATTCGCCGGCAAGGAATTCTCGCCGGGCGACGTCTTCCGGCGCCTGCCCGACGACGGCGGTTGGGTCTTCGCCGGCCGCTCCGACCAGTTGCTCAAGGTCTATGGCCGCTGGGTCGATACCGTGGCGCTCGAGCAATGGCTGTTCGAGAAGTTGCAGCAGGAGGTGCGCGAACTGTCGATCGTCCCCAACGACAGCGACGGCGGGCCGATCGCCCTGCACCTGTTCGTCTCGCCCCTGTCCGCCAACAGCGCCGGCTTGAGCGCCAAGATCGAGGCGGTGTGCGCCGAACTGCCGGCGTACAAGAAGCCGGCCGAGACCCACATCATCGAAGAGTTGCCGCGCACCGAGACCGGCAAGATACGCCGCGGTGCGCTGCGCGCCATGTGCTAGCGAGTACTGGTACCAGGTACCAGGTACGTACTAGCGTATGATTCCGCCTCCAGCCTTGGAGGCTTGCACCATGTCGGACTGCAGCGACCATCCAGCCGCCCCCGCATCCGCGGCCGGCATCGGCATCAAACGCCAGAACGCCTTCGACGCGCCGGCCTTCGAGCGGGCGGTCACCGCCCTGCTCGCCGCCTGCGGCATCGCGCCCGACATGGCGCACATGGGCCGCACCGCGGAACGGGTGCGCGAGCTGTGGCAAAAGCGCCTGCTCGGCGGCTACGACCTCGACCCGGCGACGGCCTTGGGCGAGGGCTTCGCCGACTCGCGCGCCGACATGGTGGTCATCCGCGGCATCGCCGTGCACGGCGTCTGTCCGCACCACCTGGTACCCTTTCGCGGCGTCGCCCACGTCGCCTACATTCCCGGCGGCCGCCTGCACGGCTTCGGGCGCATCGCGCGCATGGTCGACGCCATCGGCCACCGCTTCACCTACCAGGAATGGATGACCCGCGACATCGCCGAAGCCCTGCTGCACCACGGACGAGCCCAGGGAGCCGCCTGCATCGTCGAGGCCGAGCAGCTGTGCCTGCTGCTGGGCGAAGACCGACGCGGCGACGAACGGGTGGTGACGCAGGCGTTCACCGGCGTCTTCGAAAACTCCGCCAGCTTGCGCGCAGAATTCCTGCGGGCAACGGCCTAGCAATGCAGCGACTTGATCAGCCGATTGGAGAATGTTCGTGAATAGATACCTCAGCGCCTTGGCGCTGTTCGCCTGCGTCGGCCTGAGCGCCTGCAACAAGAGCGGCGCCCCGTCCGAGGCCAGCATGGCGGTGCTGGCGGGAAAGATACTGGCCGAGTGCGATCAGGAGATCCTCGGCAGGCAACATCAGGAAGGCGAACGCATCTCGCGCGAGCAAGGCGCAGCGCTGACCGAGTGCATGACCAAGAAGAGCAACAACTACGGCGAAAAGACGCCCGCCGACGCCGCTCCGCGCTGACGCTCAACACCCCGTCTTCAGCGGCACCCGTTCGATCAGCAGCCGCTCGTCGGCGCTGGCGAGCCACAGCTGCCCCTCCTGGATGGTGCAGTTGAGCTCCATATTGCGCCGCGCCAGGCCGGCCAGGGCGCGGCTGGATTCGAGCGGCAGATTCACCACCGTGAGGTTGTCGCAGCGCTGTAGCTTGTCGCCGTTTTGCTCCCACCACAGGTCGGCGACCCGCCCGCCGTAGCTGTAGACCAGCACCCGCGCGGCGCGGCCGCAGGCGCGGCGCAGCGAGCGCTCGTCGGGCAGGCCGACGTCGATCCACAGTAGGATGGCGCCGGTCAGATCCTTTTGCCACAGGTCCGGCTCATCCTCGGCGCTCAGTCCCCTGCCGAATGCCAGCCGCTCTCCGGCGTGCAAGGCGAAGGCCAGCAGGCGCACCATCATCCGCTCGTCGGTCTCCGACGGGTGACGGGCGATGGTCAGCGAATGATCGCCGTAGCGGTTGTGGTCGATGTCGGCGAGCGCGAGCTCGGCCTTGTAGATGGTCGCTTTGAGGGCCATGGGTGCTCTGGCGTTGGTCTGCGGGGCTGGATTATGACCGATCGGCGCCGCCGCTGTTGTCGTCCGAGTTTTCGTCCGAGTTTGCGTGCGCGCTTGCATCCCTTGACAGGTGATCGTTTGACCACTATTGTAGTGATCGTACGATCACTGACGAGGCCGCCATGTCCGCCCCCAACAAAGACGCCGAACACCTCGACCGCCTGCGCGACTACTACGCCGACAACAGGCGCATCCCCTCCTTCCAGCGCCTCGCCGAGCTGATGGGCTTCGCCTCGAAAGCCGCTTCCAGCAAGCTGCTCGAGCGTCTGGAGGCGGCCGGCTTCGTCGAACGCACCCCCGAC
>JAHFRE010000077.1:14495-15696 GCA_023258955.1 Sterolibacterium sp. | reverse complement strand
TGTAGGCGATCCCGGCGTCGGCCAACGCCGCGCGCGCCGCCTGCGCGCCCATGACGTCGTAGGCCTCGCTCCTGCCGGGCTTCTTGAACGGGATCATGCCGACCCCGGCGATGATGACTTGAGCCATGCCTTGTTTCCTCTCGTCTAGCGTATCGTCGGCTGCCTTGCAGACCGCGCCTTACAGTCCGTTTTGCTGCTTGTACCAGGTGGACAGCCAGCTGGCGCCGACCAGGCTCAAGAGGTTGTTTTCGCCGTCTTCGATCAGGGCGGCGCGGGCGTCGCGGAAGATCTTCTCCAGCGGATATTCCGTGGTCAGGCCGTTGCCGCCGAACATCTGCAGGGCCTCGTTGGCGACCTCGAAAGCCGCCTGGGTGACGTAGGTCTTGCTGGTGATCGAGCCGACGACGTGGGGCCCGTTGGGCCCGTAGTTGTAGTTGACCACCCGCTGGGCGATGGCGCGCGAGGTTTCGACCTTGCGCCACATGTCGAACAGGCGGGCGCGTACGCTCTGGTGGTTGATCAAGGTGGCGCCACCCTGCTTGCGCTCGTGGGCGTAGGCCAGCGCGTGCTCGAAGGCGGCGCGCGCCACGCCGGTGAAGGTCAGCGCCATCTCCATGTTGGCGAAGGTCAGCGCGCCGAAGAAGGCGCCGTAGGAGCTATCCTTGCCGGAGATCACGTACTTCTTCGGGATCACCACCTCGTTGAAATAGACCTCGCCCTGGGGCAGGGGGCGCTGCCCCAGCTTGTCCAGCGGCTTGCCCTTGGTCACGCCCTTGTCGAAGGGCACCAGGGCGGAGATGTAGTTGAGGCCGCCCTTGTCGTTCCACAGGCCGTCGCCGTAGTCGCATTGGGCGAAGACGTAGCCGCTTTGAGCCACCGGCGCGCCGCTGACCCAGGCCGAACACTGGCCGTTGAACACCACTTCATCGCCGACGATCTTGGCGAACAGGTTGCCGCGCCCTTGCTTAGTGCCCGGGTGCACCTGGGTCGCCTCAATGTCGCCCAGATCGCTGCCGCGATCGGGCTGTGTGCCGACCCAGCAGCCGATGCCCGTGCCGAAGCGTTCGATCAGCTCGCCGTCGCCCGACATGTAGGCGGCGAAGGCGGGGAAGGCGGTGGCCAGGGAGAAGATGGCCAGGCCCGGATCGCCCCAGCCCAGTTCTTCGAAGATCAGCGGCAGAAGGCGCGCCTTCTGCGCCGA
>JAHFRE010000077.1:0-14395 GCA_023258955.1 Sterolibacterium sp. | reverse complement strand
TCCATGATGTCGGAGAAGCTCTGTCCCGTCCGCTGCAGGTGACGGTGCAGGGTGCGCCGTTCGAGCCCGAGGTGGCGGGCGACGGTCTCGAGCGAGCAGCGACCGGTGGGCAGCAGCAGGGAAACGAGTTCGCGCACCTTGTCCGGCGCCGATTGATTCGGCTTGGTGTCTATCACGTCGAGCAGCTTGCGCATGTAGCGCGCCGACTCCGGGTCGTAGTTGGGCAGCGGATCGTCGAGGATGGTGGCGCGGCAGACGATGCCGTCGATGTTGCTGTTGAACTTCAGCGGCGCGTCGAACACCCGGCGATGGACGGAGAGATCCTTGGGCGGCGAATGGCGAAAACAGACGGCACCGGGTCGCCACTCGGCGCCGAAGAGGCCGCGCAACGTGCGGTAGAGGATGCCCAGCGACAGCTCGGTGGACTGGCGCAGGGGCTCGGGCCGATCCGGCACCAGCTCCTCGCGGATGATCAGCACCCCGTCGGCTTCCTCAAATAAAAAGGTCACCGCCTCGGCCTGCAGGTGACCGTAGTCGCGCAGCACCTCGAGCGCCTTGCGCACCGTCGGTTGGCTCCTGAGCAGGATGGCCAGCGGCCCGAGGTTGGACAACTGGCGTCCCTCCGCCATGCGCAGACCGAAGTTCTCGATGCCGGCCGCCCGCGCCGAGTTTTCCATCAGCTTGGCAAAGGCCGAGAAGGGAATCTTGGTGTCGGGATTGGTGAGGCAGGTCGGACTGATGTTGACCCGGCGCAGCTCGTCGAGCGGTGAGATGTGCAGCGCTTGCGCCAACTCCACGTAGTTGGTCAGGCCGGCGCTGCGGTGCAGTTTCTTCATGCCCATCGGTGGTCTCCAGGGCCGAATGGAGCAAGGGTTTTTGTGCGTCCGATGCTATCACGAAATGTCAAGTTGCTGTCATCAACGGTCAAGTCGCTGTTTCCGCCAGCGCCTAATGTGTGAGCACGAACCCGATCGAGATTTCCAACAAGAGGAGACTGATATGAGCGACAACACGAGCTTCAAGATCGCCGATGTGATCGCGCCTGAAAAGCTCAAAGATATGCAGGCCGTGACCACCGTCGGCATCGATATAGGATCCCGGCAATCGAAGGCGGTGATGGTCAGCGGCGACTACGTGCACACCGCCATCACCGCCAGCGGCGTGCATCCGGCGCAGACCGCCGCCCGGCTGGTGGACAAGCTGCTGAAGGCGGCGAGCCTGTCGCGCGCCAACATCGCCCAGATCTGCGGCACCGGCTACGGCCGCATCGCCCTGCAGTTCGACGACATTCCGGCCGAGGTGATCACCGAGATCACCTGCCACGCCATGGGCGCCCACCACCTGCACGCCGGCACCCGCACCATCATCGACATCGGCGGCCAGGACTGCAAGGCGATCAAGGTCGACACCAGGAACGGCCGCGTCACCGAGTTCGCGATGAACGACAAGTGCGCCGCCGGTTCCGGCCGCTTCCTCGAGAAGACCGCCGAGATGCTCGGCTACCAGCTGGCCGAGCTCGGCGATCGCGCCATGGCCTCGAAGAAGAAGATCGACATGAGCAGCCAGTGCGTCGTCTTCGCCGAGTCGGAAATCGTCTCGTTGAAGGCGCGCGGCGAAACCGGCGAGGACATCGCCGCCGGCGTGCATTTCGCCATCGCCCGCCGCGTCTGCAATCTGGTCAATCGCATCGGCCTCGACCCGGAGCTGATCTTCTCCGGCGGCGTCGCCAACAACGTCGGCGTCAAGCACGCGCTGGAGAGCCTGCTGCGCCGGCCCTTCGTCACGCCCAGACTCAACACGGTGTTCTGCGGGGCGCTCGGCGCCGCCATGATCGCCCAACAGAAGATCTGCGGTGCCGCCGACTTCGTCGCTGCCCCGCAACAAGTGGAGGTGGAAGCATGAAAATCGAAAACATCGGTTCGGACGTCACCATGTCCATGCCCATCGCCGACATCATCGACCCGGTGCTGGTCGAGGAGATCAGCAACATCACGGCCATGGGCGTCGATATCGGCTCGCGCAACGCCAAAGCGGTGTTGCTGCACCAGGGCACGCTCTACACTTCGCTCCTGCCCACCGGCATCAACATGCAGGACACGGCGCAGGAACTGCTCGACGAGCTGTACACTGCGGCGAACATCCGCCTCGAGGACATCGGCTTCATCGTCGGCACCGGTTACGGTCGGGTGTCGCTGAAGTTCACCACCGTGCCGATCGAGATCCTGACCGAGATCTCCTGTCACGCCATGGGCGCTCACTATCTGAACGCCGAGACCCGCACCATCATCGACATCGGCGGCCAGGACGCCAAGGCGATCCAGGTCGATCCGGCCACCGGCAAGGTGGTCAAGTTCCGCATGAACGACAAGTGCGCCGCCGGCACCGGGCGCTTCCTAGAGAAGGCGGCACAGCTGCTGGACCTGACCATGTTCAACGTCGGGCCGGAGTCGCTCAAGGCCACCAAGGAGCTCGAGGTCAGCGCCCAGTGCGTGGTCTTCGCCGAGTCGGAGGTGATCTCGCACCGGGCCAAGGGCGAGACCGAGGCCGACATCTCGGCCGGGGTGCACATGGCCTCGGCCAAGCGGGTCACCGGCCTGCTGCGGGTCATCCCGCTGGAGTCCGACATCGTGTTCACCGGCGGCGTCTCCAACAACGTCGGCATGAAGCACGCGCTGGAAAAAATCCTGGGCAAGAGCATCGTCGTGCCGAAGCTGGACATGGTGTTCGCCGGCGCCCTCGGCGCCGCGGTGTACGCGCAGCGCCTGGCGATCGAGGCGCGCCAGACGCACTCGGCCGCCGCCATGGCCAGCTTCGACCTGTCCGATCTGACCCGGCGCATCGACGACGCGGAGCTGTCGCTGATCGCGCGCAAGGACGTGAAGAAGATCGGCTATCTGTGCACCTACACACCGCCGGAGCTGCTGACCGCGGCCGGCGTCGGCTTTGGCCGCATCGACAAGTGCGGCTCGCCGGAAGTGGTCAACAAGGGCGAGCAGATCACCAAGAGCGTGTTCTGCGACATGAGCAAGAGCGTGCTCGGCCACTTCATGACCAAGGATCCGATGCACGACGCGCTCGACCAGGTGGTGACCTTCTACACCTGCGACACCATGCGCGCGACCTCCAACGCCATCGACAACTACTTCAAGCCCTCGCACGGCTACGTCGTGCCGCGCACCTCCGACAAGGCCAGCTCGCGCGACTTCTTCCGCGGCGAGATCATCAATTTCAAGAACGACCTGGAGAATCTCACCGGCAAGAAGATCGAGGACGACAAGCTGCGCGAGTCGATCCGCCTGCACAAGACCCTGCGCCAGTGGATCCATCGCATCTCCGACCTGAGGAAGCGCAACCGGCCGCCGCTCACCGGCAGCGACTTCCTGGAGATCACCCGCGCCTACCGCACCATCCCGGCCGAAGAACAGATCCCCATCCTCGAGGACTTGTATAAGCGCCTGTCCGCGATACCCGACGACGACGTACCGCGCCTGCGCATCATGATCGCCGGCGGCATCATCGCCGACGGCGACCGCCGGGTGATGGACCTCCTGGAGAAGGACATCGGTGTGAACATCGTGGTCGAAGACCACTGCACGGGTCTGAGCCCCTTCTACTACGATCTCGAAGAGACCGACGATCCCTACCGCGACCTGGCCAACGCCTATCTCGACCAGGCGCCCTGCGCGCGCCAGTCGCCGCTCTCCAAGCGCATCGACTTCTCGGGCATGCTGGCCCAGGAGTACCGGGTCGACGCCGTCATCTACTACTTCCTCAAGTTCTGTCCGTCCTTCTCCCAGACCAAGAGCCTGTTCACCCGGCGCTACGCCGAGCTGCAGCTGCCGGCGCTGGAGCTGGACACCGACTTTTCCCAGGGCGACACCGGGCAGATCAAGACCCGGCTCGAGGCCTTCGTCGAAGTTCTCAAGGAAACCAAAGGAGCGAAAACACTATGCACGGCTTAAACGACACCCGCAGCCAGACCCACGTCCTGAAGCCCATGAGCGCGGTCGACGCGAGGATGCAGGCGCTGGACGCGAAGATCCACACGGTGGTGGAAGACCCGACCAACCAGCTCGAGTTCATCGAGCTGAGCCGGCGCGACCACAGCTACTCCAAAGGCGTGAGCCATCTGTTCGACATGGCGCTGTCCTACATGGAAGACGCCGAGATAGGCAACCAGAACGGCAAGCCGGCGGTGTGGACCACGGGCCTGATGGAGGCGCCGCTGATCTACGCCTGCGGCACGGTGCCGATGGCCGTCTACGATCTCGGCCGCCTCGGTTCGGCCGAGGGCGCGGCGGAGGTCTCGGAGGATCTCTTCGACATGCCCAAGGAGACCTGTTCCATGGTCACGGCCCTGCTCGGCGAGTGGTATATGCGGCGCAACCACTCGGTGAAAAAGGTGGTCGCCTTGAGCACGGTCTGCGAACCGCTCAACATGGCCTACGAGATGATCAACGAGTACGGCTTCGACATCCACCGCGTCGACCAGGTGATCAAGCCGGTGCACGGCGGCGAGGAGCGCTTCGAGCAGATGGTCAAGTATCTGACCGGCGAACTCGAGGAGGTCGCGGTTTTTCTGACCGGCAAGCCCCTGGACCAGGCCAAGATGTCGCTCGAGATCGCGCGCATGAACCGGCTGATGGCCAAGTTCCGCCAGATCATCAAGATGCGGGTCGACAACCCGCTCTACATCAAGAGTCTGCCGATGCTGTTCCTGCTGATGGGCTCGGGTCACTACTTCGGCAAGCCGGAGGAGTATGAGGGCCTGTTGGACGACCTGATCGAGGAGTTGGAGAACGCCGAGTTCGTCGCCTCGCCCCTGGGCAAGATCATCCCCCTGACCTGGGTCGGCGCACGCGGTCTGGAGTTCGGCGTGTTCAAGGCGGTCGACGATCTGGGCGGGGCGCTCTTGAGCTGGTTCACCCCCAACCCCTATGATCGCGTCTGGCGCGAGGACATTCCGCCCCTCGAAGCCATGGCCCGCTTCATCCTCGACTACTTCGTCACCGGCTCGCCGGTGAACCAGCTCAAATACATCGAGAAGATGATCGAGGAAACCGGCTCGAAGGGCATGTTCTTCTACACCTACATCGGCTGTCCCTACGGCGGACTGCACGTCGAGCTGTTCCGCGACTACTTCCAGAAGAAGGGCGTGCCCAGTTCCGGCCTGGAGGGCAGTTGGCAGGTCGGCGCCCCGTCCGGACAATTGACCACCCGGGTGCGCGCCTTCATCGAGATGCTCTCCTGAGGAGCGGAATCATGTCGACCAAGAAGGACATCTATTGCTACATCTGCCCGAGCCACTGCGCGTTGAAAGCCACCTTCGACGAGACTGGCCGCATGATCAAGGTCATCGCCGATTCGAAGAGCGGCGAGCACTGCGACATCTGCGACTGCGCCAAGGGGCCGGGCACCATTCCCGAGGCGCACAGCCACGGCAAGCGGCTGCAATTCCCGATGAAGCGGGCGGGCGAGCGCGGCCGCAACCAGTGGCTGCGCATCACCTGGGACGAGGCGCTGGACACCATCGCCGAGAAGATGAAGTTCTACCGCGACAACTTCGGTCCGGAGAGCATCGCCATGGTGCTGGGCGAGCCCAAGAGCATGGACTACGCTTTCGCCCAGCGCTTCGCCACGTTTCTCGAGACGCCCAACGTCATCACCCCGGGCAACTACTGCGGGGTGCAGACCGGGCACGCCGACCAGTTTTCGATCGGCACCATGCACGTGCTCGGTGATACCCAGGTGGACCCCAAGTGCATCATCATCTGGGGCTCCAACCCGCAGAACACCGGCAGCAACTTCCGCTGCTTCGCCCAGAAGGACGTGGCGCGGGCGCTGAAGAACGGCGCCAAGCTGATCATGATGGAGCCGGGCAAGAACCGCTACTGTGAAAAGGCCGACCACTGGCTCAAGCTCAAGCCGGGTTCGGACGGGGCGCTGGCCATGGGCATGGCCAAGGTGATCATAGACGAGGATTTGTACGACAAGGACTACGTCGCCAAGTACACGGTGGGCTTCGAGCAGTTGAAGGCGGAGGTCGCCAACTTCACGCTCGAAGACGCGGCGGATGCGACCTGGATCGCTGCCGACAAGATACGCGAGGTGGCGCGGCTCTACGCCACGGCCAAACCCGGTCTCATCATGTGGGGCAACGCCATCGAGAACTCGGTCGCGGCCCTGCAGATCTGCCGCGCCATCAGCATGCTGAGGGGACTGACCGGCAACGTCGGCGTGCCCGGTGGCGAACTGATCAATACGCCGGCGGTGTTCGGCCGGCCGGGTCGCTTCTACTTCGACCGTGGCCATCCGCGGCCCACCTTCAAGTCGATCGGCAAGGAGTTCCCCATCGCCATGGGCGCGGCCTACGTGCCGACCCAGTCGCTGGTGCAGACCATACTGACGGAGGATCCCTACCCGGTGAAGATGGCGATGTGCCACGTCACCAATCCCATCCTCACCTATCCGGATTCGGTGGCCACCCACGAAGCCTTCATGAAGCTGTCCTTCCTGGTGGTGGCGGAAATCTTTCCGACATCCACGACGGCCATCGCCGACATCGTGCTGCCGGCGGCGCTGCCGCTGGAGCACGATTCGATCGCCTACTGGCCGGCCTGGCTCGGCCACATCCGCGCCCAGCCCAAGTGCGTCGAGCCGCCGGGCGAAGCCTGGCCCGACTCGAAGATGATCAACGAGCTGGCCAAGCGCATGGGCATGCGCGAGCACTTCTTCGAGAACTGGGAGGAGAGCCTCGACCTGATGATGGCCGACTCCGGCATGAGCTTCAAGGAGTTCTGCGCCGTGCGCGTGCTCGGTCCGACCAAGCACTACCTGAAGGACGCGCCCGAAGCCTACTTCAAGACGCCGTCGAAGAAGTTCGAGTTCTATTCGCAGCAGATGGCCCAGCTGGGCATCAGCCCCCTGCCCACCTTCAAGGAGGTCACCACCCAGCGCTTCGGACCGGAGCAGTTCCAGCGCTATCCGCTGCACCTGACCAACGGCAAGGAGGGGGCCTACTTCTCCTCGGGTTACCGCCACATCGAGGCCATGAAGAAGTACAAGGCCGAGGCCATCTGCGAACTGCATCCGGACACCGCCGCCCGCTACAAGCTCACCGACGGCGAGATGATCTGGATCGAGTCGGCCAAGGGCCGCATCCAGCAGCGGCTCAAGGTCGCCGACCACGTCCATCCGAACGTCGTCGTCGCCGCCTTCGGCTGGTGGGATACGGAAGCGGAGGACAACGAATACAACTGGCGCAAGAACAACATCAATATCCTCACCGAGGGCGACGGCGCCACCTGTCCCGCCACCGGTTCGGTGCAGCTGCGCGGCATTCCGGTGCGCGTCTACGCCGAGGAGGAATCCTGGGGAACACCGGGCAGGAAGGCGGCAGCTTGAGACCGATAGCCAAGGTGGGCATCGTCGGTGCCGGCACCATGGGCGGCGGCATCGCCATGAACTTTCTCAACGCAGGAATTCCGGTCGTCCTGCTCGAAGTCCAGGCCGAGGCGTTGGCGCGGGGTATGGCGCTGATACGCAAGAACTACGAGGCGAGTGCCGCCAAGGGCAGGATGACGGCGGCCGAGGTCGAGGCGCGCATGGCGTTATGCCGCGGCTCGCTGGACTATGCGGACATCGGGGACTGCGACCTGGCGATTGAGGCCGTGTTCGAAGCCATGGACATCAAGAAGACGGTGATGGCCAGACT
Source organism: Sterolibacterium sp. (assembly GCA_023258955.1). GTDB lineage: Bacteria > Pseudomonadota > Gammaproteobacteria > Burkholderiales > Rhodocyclaceae > CAIYYX01. Next base: position 6,681 of record JAHFRE010000077.1, on the reverse strand, counting down.
GGGCGCGGCGTGCAAGCGCGGCGCCATCATCGCCAGCAACACCTCGACCCTCGACGTCGATGTGCTGGCCGCCGCCTCGGGCCGCGCCGCCGACGTGGTCGGCATGCACTTTTTCAGCCCGGCCAACGTGATGCGTCTGCTCGAAGTGGTGCGCGGCGCCAAAACCGACCCGGAAGTGCTGGCGACGGTGCTGGATTTGGCGTCGAAGATCAAGAAGGTGGCGGTGGTATCCGGCGTCTGCTACGGCTTCATCGGCAATCGCATGCTCGAGCCCTATCTGCGCGAGTGCGAGTCTCTGCTCCTGGAAGGGGCGACGCCGACCCAGATAGATCGGGCGATCGAGGCCTACGGCATGGCCATGGGGCCCTGTCGCATGATCGACATGGCCGGCGTCGACGTCGCCGCCAAGGTCGTCGCCGAACGCGCCAAAGAGGGCAAGCTGCCGGCCGATCCGGCCTACCGCGCCGCCTGCCAAGCGCTCGCCACGCTGGGCCGGCACGGCCAGAAGAGCGGCGCCGGCTACTATCGGTACGAAGGGCGCACGCCGGTGCACGATCCGGAGGTGGAGCGCATCATGGCTGAACTCGCTGGACGCTTCGGGGTGGCTCGGCGCGCAGACATCAGCGACGCGGAGATCGTCGAGCGCTGTCTCTATCCGCTGATCAACGAAGGCGCCAAGATACTCGAGGAAGGCATCGCCTACAGCGCCGCCGACATCGACAGCGTCTGGCTCAACGGCTACGGCTATCCCGCGGCCAAGGGCGGGCCGATGACGAGCGCCAACGCCATCGGTCTGCCGCAGATCGAAGCGCGGCTGGCTCACTACGCCGCGCAGCGCGGCGACGCGCACGGCTACTGGCGCGCCGCGCGGCTGCTGGGCGATCTGGCAGCGGCGGGCCGACGCTTCGGCGAGGCCTGAAGCCAACCTATCACTCGAGGACATAGAGACATGAAAGAAGCGCTGATCGTCGCCACCGCGCGCACGCCGATAGGCCGTGCCTTCCGCGGCGCCTTCAACAACACCAAGTCGCCGACCCTGATGGGTCACGCCCTCGCCCACGCGGTCGCGCGCGCCGGCATCGACGCCGCCGAGATCGAGGACGTCATCGTCGGCACGGTGCTGGCGGCGGGTACCGCCGGCATGAACGTGGCGCGCCACTCGGCGCTGGCCGCCGGGATTCCATGCACCGCCGCTGCGCAAACCGTCGACCGCCAGTGCTCGTCCGGGCTGATGGCGATCGGCATGGCGGCCAAGCAGATCATCGTCGATGGCATGGGGGTGGTGGCGGCCGGCGGCCAGGACAACATCTCCGCGGTGCAGACTGCCTATTTCGAATGGGCGGCCAGGGAGAAGGACGCCAACGTCGAAAAGTTTGCGGCCCACGCCTACATGCCGATGCTGCTCACCGCCGAACACGTCGCCAAGAAGTTTGGCATCAGCCGCGAGGCCCAGGACGAGTTTGCCCTCGTCTCGCAGCAGCGCACCGCCGCTGCCCAGGAGGCTGGCCGCCTCGACGCCGAGATCGTGCCGCTCGCGTCCACCATGGCGGTGGTGAATAAAGATACCAAGGAGGTCAGCTACAAGCCGCTGAACCTGGCCAAGGACGAAGGCAATCGCGCCGAGACGACCCTGGAGAGCTTAGCCGCGCTCAAGCCGGTGGTCGATGGCGGCCGCATCACCGGCGGCAACGCCAGCCAGCTGTCCGACGGCGCCTCGGCCTGCGTTGTGGTCGAGGGAAGACTGGCCGAACGCCGCGGTCTGGCGCCGCTGGGCGTCTACCGCGGCATCGCCGTGGCCGGCAACGCGCCCGAAGAGATGGGCATCGGCCCCATCTACGCCATCCCCAAGCTGCTGAAGCTGCACGGCCTGACGATAGACGATATCGGCCTGTGGGAGGTGAACGAAGCCTTCGCCTGCCAGGCGCTCTACTGCCGCGATTTCTTGCACATCGATCCGACCAAGTACAACGTCAACGGCGGCGCCATCTCGATCGGCCACCCCTACGGCATGACCGGCTCGCGCCTGGTCGGCCACGCCCTGCTCGAGGGCAAGAAGCGCGGCGCGAAGTACGTCGTCGTGTCCATGTGCGTCGGCGGTGGCATGGGTGCGGCGGGGCTGTTCGAGGTCTGCTGAAATGAGCGCGGACCGGGATGGCGACGCGGGCTTTACGTTAGAGGTCGGCCGCAGCGCCGAGCACGGCTTGGCCGCGGGACTCTATTGCGCCGAGAGCGTGGTCCAGGCGCTGGCCCAGGCCCAGGGCATCGATTCCGACATGCTGCCGAAGATGGCCACGGCGTTTTGCGGCGGCATGTCGCGCACCTGCGGCACCTGCGGCGCCTTGACCGGCGCCGTCATGGGCGTCAGTCTGGCCCTGGGGCGTAGCGGCCCGCATGAATCCGCCGAGGCCGCCTACGCGGCGACCCAGTCCCTGGTGCGCAGCTTCGAGCAGGAGTTCGGCGCCAGGAATTGCGACCAGCTGCTCGGCTGCGACCTCGGCACCGCCGAAGGCCAGGCGAGCTTCCACGAGAATCGTCTGCACGAACGTTGCGCGCGCTACACGATTAGAGCGGCTGAAATCGCCGCGGCGTTGATCCCGCCGGTTCGCAAGCGCTGAACCGGCAGGAATGTCTATTCCATCTATTGATTTTCCGGAGGCTTGATGAGTACAGCAGAGATGTTCAGTTTGAAGGGCAAGGTGGCGTTCATCTCCGGTGCGTCCAGCGGCATCGGGCTGCACCTGGCCGGTGTGCTGGCCGAGGCCGGTGCAGCCGTCGCGCTGGCCGCCAGGCGCCGCGACAAGCTCGATACCGCCGTCGCTGAGTTGAGCCGCGATGGCCACAAGGCCTGCGCCGTGCAGCTGGACGTCGCCGACGCCGCCAGCGTCGCCCCGGCCTTCGACGCCGCCGAAAAGGCGCTGGGCGCGGGCGTCGACGTGCTGGTCAACAACGCCGGCGTCGTCTATCTGAAGCGCTTCGTCGATCAGGACCCGGCCGAGGTGGCGCAGCTCTTCGCCACCAATCTGCAGGGGGCTTTCCTGGTCGGACAGGAGGCGGCGCGGCGCATGGCCAGGCGCGGTAGCGGCGCCATCATCAACGTCGCCTCGGTCGCCGGCCTGCGCGCCGCCGGCTTTCTCTCCAGCTACGGCGCTTCCAAGGCGGCGCTGCTCAGCCTGAGCCAGGTCATGGCCCTGGAGCTGGCGGCCAAGGGGGTGAGGGTGAACGCGATCTGCCCGGGCAACATCGAGACCGATATGCACGGCGCCTTCTCCGGAATGGAGGAGGCGCTGCTCAAACGCATTCCCCAGCGTCGCTTCGGCAAACCCGAAGATCTGGACGGCGCCATCCTGCTGCTCGCCTCGGACGCGGGTCGCTATATCACCGGCGCGACCCTGACCGTCGATGGCGGCCAGTCCCTGAGCTGGATGTAGCGAGAGAGGCAGGCGACCGCCATGACCACAAAACGCGTCATTCCGATCAGGAAGCTCGGCGGCGGCCCCGACGCCGCGGTCGATGAAGCGCACGCGCGCCTGGAGCGCGCCGGCTACATGCGCATGATGGTGCTGGCCGAGCCCGGGCTGTCGCAGATGGCGGACCGATACCGGGGCTTGGGCTATGAGGTGGAGCTCCTGCCCTACCAGCCCGACTACGGCGTCGAGGAGGTGGAATGGGACGGCGATGCCGCCGCCGTCGGCGAAAAGTTCGGCACCCTCTACGTGCGCAAGATTCGCTGAAGGTCCTGCTGGTAGTTGCGCACCCCGATCATCAGCACGGCGGCGGCGGCCACACCCGCCAGGGGCAGCAGTTGCAGGGCGGCGATCAGGCCCAGCCGATCGGCGATCAGGCCGGTGATGAAGGGCCCCGCCGCCAGACCGAGCAGATTGTTCGACAGCGCCCAGGTCGCCATCGCCGTGCTGTGGATCGCCGGCGGCGTCAGGTTGGCGACCATGGTGCCGGCGGGTCCGACGCTGCCGGCGCCGAAGAACATGGCGGCGCCCATCAGCAGCAACTGGCCGGTGCCCAGCGGCAGTTGAAAGGCCAGGGCGAGCAGGGCGCAACAGATCAGGCAATAGCTCAAGGCGAGCGTGATCTTGCGCGAGGGCGAGCCGTGGCAGAGACGGTCGGCAAGCAGGCCGCAGAGCGGCATGCCGGCGGCGGTGGCGAAGACGAAGATCGCCGCCACACCGCCGGCCCGGGCCAAGGCCATGTCGTAGTAGCGGTTGAGGAAGCTGGGCAGCCAGGCGAGCAGGGCGCCGGTGATGAACAGCTGCAAGCCGCTGCCGATGTAGACGCTGATCACCGAGGGAGTCGAGAACAGGCTTTTCAGCGGTGGCCGCAGCGACAGGCGGCCCAGGTCCTTGACCGGCGCCGGTTCGACCCGGCCGGGCTTGACCACGACGGTGTAGAGCAGGGTGAGGGCGATGCCATAGACCGCCATGCCGACGAAGGAGGCGCGCCAGCCGAAGTGCGTCGCCAGGAGGCCACCGAGGCCGATGCCGAGCACCGAGCCGACCATGCTGCCGGCCATGAAGGCGCCGGTGACCGCGGAGCGCTGTTTGGGCGGAAAGATGCTCAACACGACCGCCAGTCCGACGCTGGTGTAGGCCGCTTCGCCGGCACCGACGAAGAGGCGTGCGGCGAGCATCTGCTGGTAGCCGTCGGCGATGCCGCAGACCAGGGTGGCGACGCTCCAGATCGCTGCCATGATGGTCAGGCTGCGGATGCGTCCCCACCTGTCGGCCACCAGAGACAGCGGAAAGGCGAGCAGGCCGACGGCGATCGAGACGATGCTGGAGAGCGAACCGAGCTGGGTGTCGGAAAGCTGCCACTCGGCCTTGAGCAGCGGAAAGACGACGTTGAGCACCTGGCGCGACATATAGTCGGAGAGCAGCAGGCCGAAGGTCAGGGCGAACACGAGCCAGGCGTAGGCGCGCGGGATGCGTTCCCAGGCGTCGCTGCGCACGGTGCCGATCGGCTGCATGGCCATTTTGTCTCCTTATCGCAGGGCGGTCTTGGGTGCGCCCCGTCAGCCCGCAGCTGCGGGCGCTTGCTCGTTTCTCGGATGCTACTCGCTAGCTCGGCTTGTGTCCGGGCAGATAGACGTCGGCGCCGGCGACGAAGGCCTTGATCGGCAGGCCCAGCACCGCCGAGGGCAGGATGGTGATCTTGCCTTGCTTCAAACCGGCCTTGTCGAGGAGCAGATTGGTCGCCCACTTGGCGGTGACGTTGGTCTTCTCCATCCACTCGGCGCTGTGGGCGATGGAGACGATGTCGCCGACGAACAGCAGATTGTCGATCGGCGACTGGATCCGCGGCCGCCGCGCTTCCTCGCCGACGTGACAGTTGAGGTAGGTGTCCCAGCGATTGACGTAGTGTCCCTTGGGCTCGGGCAGATCGGGAATCAGCTGCTTGATGTCCTGATAACAGCGGGCGGCGATCTCGGCGCTGCTGAGCTTCGCCACGCTCTCCGCCCTGGGCATGTGGGTCTCGAGCACGGTGACGTCCTTGTCGGCGTATTCGTTCGACCAGGCCCACTGCTTGCCGTCGCTGCCGGTGTAGCGCAGCGAACGATTGATGAGGACGCTGATGTTCTCGTAGCCGGTGGTGATCAGCACCGGCGCCGGGCGCTGCTTGTGGTCCTTGGCGGCCTTCTCCCAATAGCCGCGGCCTTCGAACCAGAGGGTGCACACGTACACCGATTTGGCGCGGATGTCCTTCAGCCGGCGGAAGTACTCGTCGCCGCCGAAGGCCTCGAGGTTCTCGCGGATGAAGCTGCCCAGGCCTGCCCCGTCCATCGCCGAAACGAAGTAGTCGGCCTTGAAGCTGCGCTCGGCGCGCTCGACGTCCCGGATCGGCAGAAACATGTCGGCGTTGGCGCCGCAGTAGGGACACTCGTCGCCGTGCTCCATGCCTTCGTAGATCAGTTCGCCGCACACCGCGCAACGCCTGACCACGGTGCGCGGCACGGCCAGCGCCTTGACCGCGGTGAGCCGCTTGTTCGTCACCTCGACGCCGTTGATTTCGGTGCGGTAGAGCACCTCGCCGCCGTGGGCGCGGATGTAGTCGGCCATCGGCTTGAGAAAGGTCTCGGCCGTCGGCGTGCGATAGAAGTTCAAGCGCAGGTCGTCGGGGCTGCCGACGAACAGGATGATCTCCTTGGCCAGGGTCAGCGCCGAGGCCTTCTCGATCCCCTCGTAGTAGCCGAGCTCGCTGAAGGAGTTGAAGTAGGCGACGAGGCCCGGGGTATAGGCGTCCAGCCCGCGCAGGTAATCGGCCAGGCTGATGCCGTCGAGGTACTCCATCTGCTTCGTGTCGTTGTAGTCGTAGCTGGCGAGCTTCCTGACGACGGTGATCAGCTTCGACTTGTCGCCTTCCTTGAGGATGCCGAAGTTGGCCATCGCCGACAGCACCTGCAGGCTGTCGTAGGGCTTGGGCCAGCTCGGCAGGGGGATGGCGGCTTCACCGAGTTCCTTGTCGCGATACTGGTAGATGCTCATGTCCTCGGGCATGTCCACCAGCGGCCAGTTGTAGCGCTTGAGAAACTCGCGCAGATTGTGGTAATAGCCCCAGACGCCGTGCACCCCGTGCTCGCGGATGTAACCGGGAAACGACGGGTCTTCGTCCTTGGGACCGAAGTGTTTGTCGCGCCAGGACTTGAGCTTGCCGCCGGGCATGGCGCTCTTC
>JAHFRE010000276.1 GCA_023258955.1 Sterolibacterium sp. | reverse complement strand
TTCCTGCGCGTCTATGCGCCGGCCCCGCGCATGCTGGTGGTGGGCGCGGTGCACATCGCCCAGGCCTTGGCGCCGATGGCCGTGCTCGCCGGCTTCGCCGTGACCATCATCGATCCGCGCACCGCCTTCGCCGCCGCCGAGCGTTTCCCCGAGCACAGCCTGTGCACCGACTGGCCCGACGAAGCCCTGGCCCGCTACCAGCCCGACCTGCTGTCGGCCGTCATCACCTTGAGCCACGACCCCAAGCTCGACGATCCGGCGCTGGTCGCAGCGCTCACCAGCGAGGCCTTCTACATCGGTTCCCTGGGCAGCAAGCGCACCCACGCCCAGCGCCTCGAGCGCCTCGCCGCGCATGGTTTCGACGCAGCCGCTCTGGCTCGCATCCACGCGCCGGTGGGGCTCGATCTGGGCGGACGCATGCCGGCCGAAATCGCCGTCTCCATCCTCGCCCAGGTATTGCAGGTGCGTTACCGGGGTAGGTCGTGAAATTCGCCGAGTTTCCCCTGGCCCAGGCCGAAGGCCTGCGTTTGGCGCACAGCCTGTCGCTGGCCGGGCGCAAGCTGCGCAAGGGACGGCTTTTGAGCGCCGCCGACGTCGAGGCGCTGCGCGCCGCAAAAATTGCATCGGTAGTCGGCGCTCGCCTGGAGGCGGGCGAGGTCGACGAGGACAGCGCCGCCGCGAGCGCAGGCCGGCAGCTCACGGGCCTTCACCTGATCGCTGACGAAGCAGCCCAGGGCCGGTGCAATCTGCGGGCTGCGGCTGACGGCGTGTTGCTGCTCGATAGGGCGGCGGTCGACTGCCTCAATCGCATCGACGAAGCGCTGACCCTGGCCACGCTTCCCGCTTATTCGCTGGTGCGCAAAGGCGAGGTGGTGGCTACGTTGAAGACCATCCCCTTCGCCGTCTCTGCCGCTGCCATGGCCGCATGGCGGCGCGAGGCGGCGACCGCTGTCCTGAGCCTGGCGCCGCTGGCGCGGCAGCGGCTGGCGCTGATCTGCACGGCGGGCGTCGCGACCACCGACAAGCTGCTTTCAGCCACCGAAGCCGTCACCCGTCGCCGCGTCGAAGCGCTGGGCAGCGAGCTGTCGATGGCAGTGCGTTGCGCCCACGAGGCCCAAGCGTTGCGAGCCGAGTTGGAAAATGCGCTGGCGGCGGGCGTCCAGACCATCCTGGTGGCAGGGGCGGCGGTGAGCAAGGACCGCGGCGACATCGTGCCCGCCGCCATCGGCGCCGCCGGCGGCAGCATCGTGCACTTCGGCATGCCGGTGGAGCCGGGCAATATGCTGCTGCTGGCACGCATCGGCGAGGTGCCGGTGATCAACCTTCCGGGTTGCGCGCGTTCGCCGCGTGCCAACGGGTTCGACTGGGTGCTGCAGCGCCTGTTGGCGGGTCTGCCCGTGGGTCGCGCCGAGATCATGGCCATGGGCGTGGGCGGCCTCTTGCTCGCTGGCGCCAGCGCCGCAATCAACGATGAGATCCCCGCACCTGCGCGCATCGCCGCCCTGGTGCTGGCCGCCGGACGCTCGAGCCGCATGGGTGTCGCGAACAAGCTCACCTGCGAGGTGGACGGTCGCCCCATGCTGCTGCACGCGGTGGATGCAGCACTGGGCTCGCATTGCGTGCAGACCATGGTGGTCAGCGGCCACGATCACGACGCCGTTGAAGCGCTGATCGCACCGCATTCGGTGTCCATCGTGCGCAATCCGAACTACGACCTGGGCATGGCCAGTTCGCTCGCCTGCGGCCTGCGCGCCCTGCCGCGCGACGTCGACGCGGTCATCGTCATGCTCGCCGACATGCCGCGCGTCAGCGCCGCGCACATCGATCGCCTGATCGCCACGGCAAACGGCAAGCGCTCTGCCATCGTCGTGCCCGAGCGCAACGGCCGGCGCGGTAATCCGGTGCTCTGGCCGCGGCGGCATTTTGCGGATCTGCTTGCGCTCACCGGCGACAAAGGCGCGCGTGATCTGATCGCGACCTACGCCGACGAGGTGGTGCAAGTCGCCATCGATGACGATGCCATCTTCACCGACGTCGATACGCCGGCGGCCCTGGCACAACTCAGCCACGGGTGAGGCGCGCATGAGCTGGGATGTGAGCGCGGTTCGCCGCCAGTTCCCCTTCTACGCAAACCTCGAGCACCCACTCCACTATCTGGACAGCGCCGCCACGGCGCAGATGCACGCAGCAGCGTTCGAAGCCATGGGCGCGCACGACATCCACGCCCGGAGCAACGTCCTGCGCGGCAACCACCGCCTTGCCGAAGCGGCGACCCTGGCTTACGAGGCCGCCAGAGCCAGCGTCGCGCGCTTTCTCAACGCCAGCGCCGCCGAGGAGATCGTGTTCACCTCCGGCTGCACGGCTGCTATCAACCTCGTCGCCGGCGCCCTGGCGCACTCGCTGCAGGCCGGCGACGAGATCCTCGTCTCGCTCGCCGAACACCACAGCAACTTTCTGCCTTGGCAGCGCCTGCGCGAGCGCGGCGTGCTATTGCGGGCGCTGCCCTTGGACGCCGTTGGTTGCATCGATTTCAGTCGATTGGAGGTTCAGCTTGGCAACCGCTGCCGCCTGATCGCGCTCACCCACGCCTCCAACGTCACCGGCGCGCTGACTTCTGCCGCGGACATCGCCGCCGTGGTCGCAGCGGCCAGGGCGGTAGGTGCCAGGGTCTTGCTCGATGGCGCCCAGCGGGTGCAGCACGGACCGGTGGACGTGCGGCAACTGGGCGTCGATTTCTACGCGTTTTCCGGTCACAAATGCTTCGGGCCGACCGGCATCGGCGTGCTCTGGGGACGGCGCGAAGCGCTGGCGGAACTGCCACCCTTCATGACCGGTGGCGGCATGGTCGGGCGGGTCGCGATCGACGAGAGCAGTTGGGCCGAGCCGCCGCGGCGCTTCGAGGCGGGCACGCCACCGATCGCCCAGGCGGTGGGCTTGGGCGCCGTACTGGAGTGGATGCTGGCTCTGCCCTGGGAACGGATACGCGCCCACGAAGAGGCGCTGCTGCTGCGCCTGCTCGCCGGCCTGATGGCGATACCCGGGGTCGCGCTGTTCGGCCCGGCGAACGCGGCAGATCGCCTGCCGGTGATCGCCCTGCGCCTGGCGACTCACCACAGCCACGACGTCTGCCAGGTGCTCGACAGCCGGGGCGTCGCCGTGCGCGGCGGCCACCACTGCGCGCAACTCCTGCACCGGGCGCTCGGCGTCGAGGAGACGGTGCGCGCCAGCCTCGCGCTCTACAGCGACGCCGACGACGTGGACGCGTTGCTCGCCGCCTTGCATGAGGCGGCACGGGTGCTGGCGTGAACGAGGCGATCTACCAACAGGCGCTCAAGGATCTGGCGCAGGCGGCGCACGGCGCCGGACGCCTGGCCGGCCACGACGGCGAAGCGCTGCGCGACAACCCCCTCTGCGGCGATCGGGTGCGCATCGAGATCGTCAGAAACGCCGGCCTGATCACGGCGCTGGCGCAGGAGACCCGCGGCTGCCTGCTGGCGCGGGCCTCTGCCTCGCTGCTCGGCCTGCGCGTCCCGGGCCAGACGCCAGAACAGATCGCGGCTGTGGCGCGAGCCTTGCGCGAGATGTTGAACGGCGGCGAACTTGCGGCCGATGCCTGGCCCGAATGGGCAATGTTTCAGCCGGTGCGCGGCCATCGCAGCCGCCACGGCTGCGTGCTTCTGCCGCTGGAAGCCTTGCTCCAGGCGCTGGCAGCATGAACCGCACCGAGCGCCTGTACAAGATCGACCAGCTGATCCACGACCGGCGCCAGGTGAGTTTCAAAGAACTGGGCGAAGCGCTCGAGGTGTCGCCGGCAACCTTGAAGCGGGATCTCGACTACCTGCGCAGCCGTCTCAACGCGCCCATCGTCTGGGACCGCGAAGCCGGCGGATATCGCTTCGAGAGCGCCGGCGAGCAGGTCGGCGGCCAGTATGAGCTGCCCGGCCTCTGGTTCAACTCGAGTGAAGCGCACGCCCTCCTGACCATGCAGCACCTGCTGCTCAATCTCGATTCCGGCGGACTGCTGACCCCCCACGTGCAACCGTTGATGGCACGCTTGAACGCCCTGCTCGGCACCAGCGAACACACGGCCGAGGAGATCCGCAAGCGGGTGCTGATCTTCGGTCTGGGCAAGCGCGATCTGCAATTGGCCCACTTCGAGCGCGCCGGCTCGGCGCTGCTGCGGCGCAAGCGGCTGTTGATCGGCTACTTTTCCCGCGGCACGGGCGAAACCAGCGAACGCGAGATCTCGCCGCAACGCCTGGTGCACTACCGGGAAAACTGGTACCTCGACGCCTGGTGCCACACGCGCAACGCCCTGCGCAGCTTTTCCGTAGATTCGATCCAGCACAGCGAGGTGCTGGAAAAGCGCGCCAAGGAAGTATCGCGCCAGTCCATGGACGCGGTGCTCGGCGCCGGTTACGGCATCTTTTCCGGACGCAAGTTGCAGTGGGCGAAGCTACGCTTCACGCCGGAGCGGGCGCGCTGGGTGGCCCAGGAGCGCTGGCATCCGAAGCAGAAGAGCCAGATCACCGACGACGGCGCCTACCTGCTCGAGTTCCCTTACGCCGATGACAGGGAACTGCTGATGGACATCCTCAAGTTCGGCGCCGAAGTCACCGTGCTCGCGCCGCCGAGCCTGGTTGCGCGAGTGCGCGACGAGGTGGAGAAGATCCGGGCGAAATACTAGCAAACGACAGCCGCGACCGCGCTGCGGCGACAAAAACCACCTACGCTAGTCGGATAAAAAAGTCGAAAATTGTTCGAGATCAATTTCATTGTCCGAGCTCTTGCGTAGGATTCAGCCCAAGCCAGGGGTCGCCTGGCCTGATCGCACGCAAACAGCCAAGGAGGAGAAACAAATGAGCGACAGTCAAGCCCCCCTCATGCAACGATTTTTGG
>JAHFRE010000076.1 GCA_023258955.1 Sterolibacterium sp. | reverse complement strand
CGCGCAAGGTGGGCGGCTCCTTGATGCGCGTGTTTCGCGACACCCGCTTCTCGCACGACAAGACCCCCTACAAGACCAACATCGGCATCCAGTTCCGCCACCAATTCGGCAAGGACGTCCATGCACCCGGCTTCTACCTGCACATCGCCAACGACGGCTGCTTTTTCGCCGTCGGCTGCTGGCGCCCCGATGCCGATGCGTTGGGGAAGATCCGCGACCTGCTGGCGCGCGAACCCGAGCGCTGGTTCTCCGTGCGCGACGACAAGAAGTTCAGTGCCCACTGGAGCCTGTCGGGCGACAGCCTGACGCGCCCACCGCGCGGCTACGCCGCCGATCATCCGGCGCTGGCCGATTTGAAGCGCAAGGATCTGGTGGCCGTCGCGCCCCTGTCCCTGGCCGAGGTCAGCGGTCCCGGCCTGGTCAAGCTGGCCGGCGCCCGCTTCGCCGCGACCGAGCCCTTCATGAGGTTTCTCTGCGCGGCGCTTGCCGTCCCCTATTGAGTGCCGGCCGGCGCGGCAGACGGTCTACGGCTTGGTTTCGAGCGTGGCGCGGATCGACGCTTCGAGCTTGTCGCGCGAGGCCTCGTTGAAACCGACGTGCTGCAGCACCACCTTGCCGTCGCGACCGATCAACACGCTGCTGGGCATGCCTTGGACCTCGAAGCGCCGCGCCAGCAGCCCCTGCGGATCGAAGGCGATCGCGAAGCTCGCCGGCACGGCGGCGAGAAAGCGCCGGCTATCGTCGGCCTTGGCGTCGAGGTTGACGGCGATGATCTTGAGTCCCTGGCCGCCGTATTTCGACTGCATGGAATTCATCCAGGGAAAGGACTGGCGACAGGGAGCGCACCAGGAAGCCCAGAAATCGAGATAGACGACGCTGCCGCGGAACTGGTCGAGCTTGAGCGTACCGCTGGCCGTCGTCAGATCCGCGTCCGGCGCCTGGCGGCCTTTTTCCAGGGCCAGGCCCGCAGGCGAAGCAGCGAGTCCGAAGACGGCGACGAGCAGCCTGAGCACGCCCAGGGCGCGGGCGCAAGCGATCAAAGAAATCTGCATCAAACGTTCCTCCTCAGCCGACGGCGTAGTGCGGAACAGCGCGTCGACTCTAGCGTATCGGCGGCCAGAGCGCGGTCCGCGACTTGTTACAATCTATTCTACCGACGCTGGCTGCCCTTGTCGCGGCACCGCTCATTTGACCACGCCAGGTAGTCCGCCATGCTCACCATCGTTTCGCTGAACCTCAACGGCATTCGCTCAGCCGCCAGCAAGGGCGTATTCACCTGGCTCGACGAGACCAGGGCGGATGTCGTCTGTCTGCAGGAGTTGAAAGCCCAGGCGTCCGACCTCAGCCCAACCATGCAGGCCCCGGACGGCTATCACGGCAATTTCCACTGCGCCGAGAAGAAGGGCTACAGCGGCGTCGGCATCTATTCGGGGCGGAAGCCCGAACGCATCGTCGAAGGCATAGGCGACGCCGAGTTCGACGCGGAAGGCCGCTACCTTCGCGCCGACTTTGCCAATCTGTCGGTGATCTCGGTGTATCTGCCGTCGGGCTCCAGTTCGCCAGAGCGGCAGGAGGCCAAGTTCCGCTTCATGGAGAAGTTCTTTCCGCTGCTGGCCGGCCTGCGTCAGGAGGGAAGGGAGATCGTCATCTGCGGCGACTGGAACATCGCCCATCATCCAATCGATCTGAAGAACTGGCGCGGCAACCAGAAGAACTCGGGCTTTCTGCCCGAGGAGCGCGACTGGCTGACGCGCGTCTTTGCGGAGCAGGGCTGGATCGACGTCTATCGCCGGCTCTATCCCGAGGCGAGCGGCGAGGCCTACACCTGGTGGTCGAACCGCGGCCAGGCTCGGGCGAACAACGTCGGCTGGCGCATCGACTACCAGATCGCCTCACCAGGCATCGCCGCCAAGGCATTGCGGGCGAGCGTATTCAAAGACCGGCGCTTCTCCGATCATGCGCCGCTGACGGTCGATTACGACTGGCAGATCTGAGCGTACGCGGGCCGCTATGGATAGTGCAAGGAGGCGTTGAGTTGGAAATCTGCCGATGAGCGCGCCCACTGTATTGGCCAGCGTCGAAGAGCCGCTGTATCGCAACCTGTTCGAGGTGGCGGGCGATTCGATCATCGTCTGCTTCGAGGATGGGCTGGCCATCGAATGCAATCAAGCCGCCTTGGATCTGTTTGCTTGTACGCGCGAGCAAATGCTTGGAACTTCTCCGATCGATTGGTCGCCAGAGGTTCAACCCAATGGTCGGCCAAGCAGCGAAATGGCGGCCGAGATATTTGCCCGCGTCAAAGCCGCTGGAATGGCCCGGTTCGAGTGGCAAAATCAGCGCGCCGATGGGTCGCCGTTGCCGGTGGATGTCACCGTCCGCCACGCTCAGACCGGTGGCCACGATCTGTTCGTCGTCATCAGCCGCGACATCACCGAGCGCAGGAAGACCGAAAACATTCTCAAGGCGAGCGAGGCAAAATATCGCGCTCTGGTCGAGACGACGGGCACCGGCTACCTGATCGTCGACACCGAAGGCAGGGTCATCGATGCCAATCCGGCGTACGTGCGCCTGAGCGGCCACGCTGTCCTCGAAGACATACTGGGAAGATCGGTCCTCGAATGGACAGCGGGCGATCAGCGGCAAAAGAACGCGCTGGCGGTTGCCCAATGCGCCAGAGACGGCTTCGTCAAAGACATCGTTATCGACTACGTCGACGGCGACGGCCGGATCAAGCCGATCGAGATCAATGCGACCGTCGTAGTCGACGGTGATTCGCGCCGCATCATCGCACTTTGCCGCGACATCACCGAGCGCAAGCAGGCGGAAGATACGTTGCGCCAGGAGCGCGAACTCTACGCAGATCTGATCAATACCCAAGCCGCGGGCATCTACCGGGTCCGCATTTTCAACCCGAAGAACTGGCGCGCAGATGCGTGGCTGAGTTCGGCGAGCGCCCCCTATTCCATGGATCTCGTCAGCGAGCGCTTCTGCAAGATCCTCGGCGTCAGCAAGGAGGCGTTCGAGCGCAATCCCGGCATCTTGATCGACCTTGTCCATCCCGAAGACCGCGCGGGATTCGCGCAGGTCCACGATGTTGCAATGGCAAGTCCCAAGAGGTTCTTCTGGGAAGGTCGCATTCTCAATAACGGCGAGATCCGCTGGGTCGACTTTGAATCGACTCCCCGCCCTCTCCAAGACGGCGATGTCATCTGGACCGGCGCGGTGAGCGATGTCACCGAGCGCAAGCGGGCGGAACTGGCGCTGGTCGGTGCCCGCAACGCGGCTGACGCAGCCAATCTGACCAAGACGCGCTTTCTCGCGGCTGCCAGCCACGATCTGCGCCAGCCCACCATGGCCATCGCGCTGTTCACCGATGCCCTGGAAAAGACCGGATTGAGCAAAGAACAGAAGAAGATCCACGATTTCCTCGCCCTGTCGACGAAGTCCCTTGGCGACATTCTCAATAGCCTGCTCGACATCTCCCGGCTCGACTCGGGTGAAGTCGTTGCCGATTTTCAGGCGCTCGAAGCCGAATCGCTGCTTGCGCGGATCGACACCGAATACGGCCCACTGGCGCAGATGAAGTCCTTGCGCTTCAAACTCTATTTCCCGCTCGGTGGCCTGCATGTCCGCGCCGACGCCAAGCTGCTGCAGATTCTGCTGGGGAATCTGCTGGGCAACGCGATCAAGTACACCGACGAGGGCGGCGTCCTGGTCGGCGTAAGGCGCAGGGGCAAGCGTGCCCTGGTTCAGGTCTGGGATACGGGAATCGGCATCGCCGCGGAGCACATCGGCGGTGTGTTCGACGAATACGTGCAGGTGGGAAATCCCGAGCGCGACAAAGCGAAAGGACTCGGCCTGGGCCTCGCCATCGTCAATCGCGTCGCGAAATTGCTTGATACCGAGGTGGTGTGCCGCTCACGCTTGGGCAAAGGCAGCGTTTTCGAGTTCACCCTCGATGTCGTCGCCGAGCCACCCGCTGCCAGGCGACGGGTCGCTGCACTTGTAGATCGTTCGCAAGCGCTGTCCGGCTTGCGCGTGTACATCATCGAAGATGATCGTGTGCTGGCGACGGCAATCGCTTTGGCCCTGGAGACCGTCGGCATGCGGACGAGCATTTGGAACAGCGCCGAGGAATTCTTGGCGAACACCGCCGATGCTGTCGCGGATTTCTATATCGCCGACCTGAGACTGCCCGGTAGCGATGGCACGCAGCTTCTCGATGCGATAGAGCGAAGGACGGCGAGATCGATCCGGGCGGTGATACTGACGGGCGACACATCCCCGGAAGGCATACAGGTCGCACAGAAATCCCGCTGGCGGATACTCTTCAAGCCCCTCGACATCGACGAATTGTTGTCTGCGCTGGTACTCTAGAATCTGCTCGCTGCCGAGCGCAGCTTGGCCTTTGCCCGCGCCAGGACCGCCAGCGCCTCGGGGTAGCGGATTTGTTCGGTGTGGCGCACGAGTTCCGCGGCCAACGGTCCCAGGGCAGCCGTGAGCAGCGTCCCGTGCTGCTCGACGAGGTCATTGGCCTTCATGTTTCCCGCGGCCAAGTTGGTCTCCAATTGGTCCAACACCGCGCGCAGCAGAGCCCAGTCGATCTCGCCGACGCTGCTATCGTGCCGCGGGGAAAGGGCCTCTTCTCGGTTGATCGGCTCATCTTCGGCCAGGAGGACGCGCCTGCCGCGGTGCGTTCGCGCGGCCAGGGTCGCGGCGTCCGGTCCTGGTTGCGCTTGCAGCTGCTCATTTGTCGATTGGCCCTTGCCAAGTCGCACCGTGATCCAGAAGGTGCTGCCCCGGCCGAGGCTGCTATCCACCCCGACCGCTCCGCCCATGAGCCGGGCAAGGTGTCTATTGATGGCGAGGCCCAGGCCGGTGCCGCCGTATCGGCGGGTGGTCGATCGATCTCCCTGCTCAAACGCCTCGAACAGCCGCTCCTGCTGCGCCGGGTCGATGCCGATGCCCGTATCTTGGACCTCGAAACGCAGCAGGCAATCCGCGCCGGTCTCCTCGAGCACCGCCGCTCGCAGCGCGATGCTGCCCTTCTCGGTGAACTTGATCGCATTGCCGACGTAGTTGAGCAGGACCTGGGAGAGGCGGGTGGGATCACCGTGCAACGCCTGTGGCATGCCAGGGACGATGATCTTCAGACGCAAACCCTTTGCCTCCACAGCATCGCTGGTCAGCGCAACCACGGAACGCAGCACATCCTTGAGCATGAAGTCTCTCTGCTCCAGAACCAGCTTGCCCGCTTCGACCTTGGAGATGTCGAGGATGTCGTTGATGATGCTGAGCAGGTGCTTGCCCGAGGCAGCGATCTTGCCCAACTGCTCCACCTGCAAGGGCGACAGGTCGCCGCTTCGCATCAGGTGGGCCAGCCCGAGGATCGCGTTCATCGGCGTGCGAATCTCGTGGCTCATGTTGGCCAGGAAGGTACTCTTGGCGTGGTTGGCGGCATCCGCGTCTGCCCTCGCCTTGCGCAACGCCAGGTCGGCCAACTTGCGCTCCGTGATGTCGCGCGCCAGGCATATGAAATGCTGAACCCGATCGAAGCCGCCCAGCATGGGCGCGACCGAAAGCTCGAACCAGCGCTCGCCCTGCGGCAGCTTCACGGCGTAGCTCTTCCCCACCGAGCAGCCCTTGGCCGCCGCTTCAGCGATGGCGAGCAGCCACACTTCCGCCGCATCCTCGGGCAGGCATTCAGAGCAGTGTTTGCCCAGAAAGAGTTCCGCCGGTGCCGCCAGGAGGTCGGTGCGGTGGGCGCGGTAGTCATAGATCCGACCGTCGATACCAACCTCGAACAGCAGGTCGGGAATCGCGTCGAGCGTAGCCTGCAGGCGCTCCTGTGCCACCTGGATCGCCAGCTCGCTGAGCTTGCGCTCGGTGATGTCCTGGACCGCCGCGATGTAGTATTCGACCGCTTTGTCCGACCCGCGCACGCAGGAGACGTCGAGACTGACAGCGATGTCACCGCCGTTCTTGTGCACGAACCGCTTCTCGATCGCATAATGGTCGAGCTCTCCCGCCGCGACTCGGCCAAAGAACGCCAGACTCCTGTCGATATCGTCGGCGTGGGTCAGGTCTGCCCAGGTCATGCTCTTCAGCTCGGCTTCGTTGTAGCCGAACATGTCGCACAGACGACGATTGACCTTCAGCCAGCCCTTTTCCGGCGAACTGATGGCGACGCCGATCAGGTTCGATTCGAAATAGCTGTTGACCAGGCTGTTGTTCCTCGCCGCCACCTGCTCCAGCTGCTTGCGCTCGGTGACATCGACCACCGTCGCCAAAGCCGCCGCTTTGCCGTCCCACAACATCGCGCTGCTGGTCAGACTCCAATGGCGAATCTCGCCGTTCATGCACATCACAGCAAGCTCGCGCACCGGCGCAACGCCATCTTCCTGCCGCCGGTCCTGCTGCAGCTCCATCAACCACGAACGATCGCCGTGGCAGACAAGCTCGGCGAATGGTTGGCCGGCGAGTTGCTCCGGCGAGTAGCCAATCATGGCGGCAGCAACCGGATTGGCGTACTTGATCAAACCATCCTGGGTGACAACCATGCCCAGTGGCAGCTCTTCGATGAATTTCAGATGGGGCGAGCCGCTGCTCTTCATGGCCGATTCATAGCCAATGGTCTTTGGCGCGAGGCATGGTTCTTCAACTCGGCGCGAGCAGGGGAATCGATGCGACAAAGGTGCTGCCAACAGCAAGCTCGGAGCTCGCCTCGAGTGAGCCGCCCATCGCCACTGCCAGCCTCCTGGCGAGGGCCAGACCGAGGCCGAGACCGCCGTGACTCCTCGTTGTCGTGGCGTCGGCTTGGAAGAATGGCTGGAACAGCTGGTGCAAGTCTGCCGCCGCCATGCCGATTCCGCTGTCGCGTACGGAGACGACCAAATTGTCCGAACCCGTGGCCGTTCGCTCGATGCTGGCGGCGATGACCACCGTGCCGCGCTCGGTAAAGTCGATGGCATTCTCGAGCAAGACCTCGAGTATTCTGCGCACTCGGCCCACGTCCAGGTCTACCGTGGCGGGCGTCTGCGGCGCGATGTCGAGCCGCAATTCGGTGTGTTTCGCCGCGGCCGCCACGGCGAAACGCTGGTGCAGTTCCTGCAGAAAGATCATTGGCGCGCAGCTCGATCTGCTGAGGACGATGCCGCCGTCGTCGGCCTTGGTGAACTCCAGCATGGCGTTGATGAGCTTGAGCAAAGCCATACCGCTATCGACGATGGTGGCGACCTCGTCGCGCTGCTCGTCGCCGAGGTCGGTCATCTGCAGCAGTTGCGCCATACCCAAGATGCCGTTCAGCGGCGTCCGCAGTTCGTGGCTCATCAGCGACAAGAAGTTGCCCTTGGCGCTGTTGGCCGCCTCCGCAGCCTCCTTTGCCCGCTGCAACGCCTCGGTCCGCCGCGCCACCTCTGCTTCGAGGAAATCCCGGCGCTCGGCCAACTGGTCGTGTGCCCGTTTGAGCGCGAGTTGCGTCGCGACGCGGGCCAGAATGATGGACGACTTGTAGGGCTTGGTGATGTAGTCGCTGGCGCCGACACGCAAACCGGCGGTCTCGTCTTCCTCGCTGTCCAGTCCGGTGACGAAGATGATCGGGATCGCGCTGGTCCGGGGATCCTTGCGCAGATGCGCCAACACTTCGTGGCCGCTCATCTGCGGCATCACGACGTCGAGCAGGATCAGGTCCGGCTGCGGCGAAGCCGCCGCGAGCTCGAGCGCGCGGGCTCCCGACGGGGCGGCGAGCACCTCGTATTGCTGCCGCAATATCTCGCCGAGCGTGCGCACGTTGCCCGGATCGTCATCCACCACCAGTATCCGCTGCGCAGCGTCTCCCGTCGCACCACTCTGTTCCATCAGCTTCGCCTCCCCCAGCAAATAGCCACTGCACGACCGGCGCTAGGCCACTCGCATTCTGAACAATTCCAGTGCGGCTGCGTAGTCGAATTGCTCGATCAGCGCCACAAACTTTCCCTGATCGACGCCAAGTCTTTCTTGCAGCAACGCCGAGTGCTCCCGCGCCAACCGGGCGACGCGGGTATCGTTGTCCGCCAGCAACATCCGCAATTCGCCCAGGACCTGCGCAGCGCCTCTGGCGTCCGCGCCGTGGCCGACCTCGCCGGGTGCGCCCGCGCTTTGCCGCCACGACCGAATCGCATCGATCAGTTGCCTCAGCTCGGCAGCGCAAAGATCGGCCAACCGCTGGCAGTCGACCAAGGCGCCGCTTGTTCGCAGGGCGAGGTTCAGCTCGCCCGCCAATTCGGCTACCCTGTCCGCCCCGACCGTCGCCGCACCACCCTTCAAGCTGTGCGCCACAGCCTGCGCAGCGAGCGCGTCGCCGCTGGCGAGGTGCTCGCGGATGCGCTCGATGTCGTCGCCATGAAAGTCGGCAAAGACCTCGAGCAGCCGCGAATATTTATCGCTGTTGCCGCGCAAAGCGTCCAGACCGCGCGCTGCATCAAGCCCCGCGACGCTTGCCAGTTGGGCAGGAATCGCCGCCATTGGCGCGGCCGCTGCCGCTGTTGCCGACGAGCGGGCAGCGAGCTCGCGGCGTTGTTGTGGCGCCGGCAGCGCGCGATCTGCTTGCGGCAGCCAGCGCAGCAAGGTTGCATACAGCGCCGCCGGGTCCACCGGCTTGGCGATGAAGTCGTTCATGCCGGCCGCCAGGCATGCCCGCCGATCTTCGGCAAACGCATTCGCCGTCATGGCCAGGATCGGCAGCGAGGTTCCCACGGGACCGGCGCGAATCACCCTGGTCGCCTCGAGTCCATCCATCTCCGGCATCTGCATATCCATGAGCAGCAGGTCATAGCTAGCGGCGCTCACCTTGTCCACCGCGATCAAGCCATTGGCGGCGCTATCGACCTCTAGACCGACCCCGCGCAACAGTTCCAGGGCCACCTCGCGGTTGACCGCGTTGTCCTCCGCCAGCAACACGCGGGCGCCGGCGTAGTGATGGCGCAGCGTCGCTTCGGCATCCGCCGCTTGCTCCTCGGCTTGGACCGCCAGCGGTCGTTGGCCGCGACCGAGCCGCGCTGTGAACCAAAAGGTGCTGCCCTGGCCCAGGGTGCTCACCGCCCCTGCATCGCCGCCCATCAGTCGTGCTAGACGCCGGGTGATCGCCAGGCCCAAACCGGTGCCGCCATACTTGCCCGTGGTCTTCACATCCGCTTGGGTGAACGCTTCGAACAGGGTCGGCAGCATCTCCGCCGCAACGCCGATACCGGTGTCCTTGACCTCGAAGCGCAACAGCAGGTCGGCGGCGGTTTGCTGCAGGACCTGGGCAGCCAACAATATGCGCCCGCGTTGCGTAAACTTGACTGCGTTGCCTGCAAAGTTGAGCAGCGCCTGACGCAATCGCAGGGCGTCGCCATGCAGCGCCAGGCGCACCTCGGGGACATCGAGGACGACGGTCAACCCTTTGCTGCGAGCCTGATCGCTGATCAGCGAGCGAACGTGATCGAGGATCGATCCCAAGGTGAAGTCGGAATAGGCCAGGTCGAGGCGGCCGGCTTCAATCTTTGACAGGTCCAGGACGTCGTTGATGACCGACAACAGGTGCTTGGCGGCGATGTCGATTTTGTCGAGTCGCTCGCCCTGCGCCGCGACGAGCGGCGTTTGCCGCAACAGGTGGGTGAGGCCGATGATGGTGTTCATCGGTGTGCGAATCTCGTGGCTCATGTTGGCCAGAAAGGCGCTTTTCGCCTGGTTGGCGGCCTCGGCGGCGTCGCGCGCCGCCAACAGTTGCTCGGTCCGCGCATCGACCAGCGCTGCCAGATGCTCCTTGTCCCGCTCCAGGGTGCGGCGCGCCGCCTTCTGCAGTGAAATGTCGGAAACCATGCCGATGAATTGCAGGTCGCCGGCTATTTCGACGCGGCAACCGGAGTAGGCGATATCGACGATCTCGCCGGACTTCCTGCGAAACTGGGTTTCGACGTTCTGCACGATCTGTCCGCCTCTCATGGCGTCCAACACCGACTCGCGCGCGGCGCCATCGACCCACAGCTGCAGCTGCGCGCCGGACTTGCCCAGCACCTCCTCACGGCGGTAACCGAGCAGCTGTTCGAGCGCCTGGTTCAGATCGAGGAAGGTACCGTCGCCCAAGCGTCCGATGGCGATGCCGATGGGGCTGGTGCGGAAGACCGTCGAGAATCGCTCGTTGCTCTCCTTGACCGCAATCTCGGCGCGTTGCCGTTCGGTGATGTCTTCCTTTACCGCCACGTAGTGCGTGATCGAACCATCGGCCTGGCGGATGGGGGTGATGATGGCGTGTTCGACCAACTCGCTGCCGTCCTTGCGCCGATTGTGCAAGTCGCCCTGCCAGACGCGGCCGTTGCGCAATTCGTTCCACATCGCCGCAAAGACCGCCGGCGCTGTCTTGCCCGAGTGCAGCAGGCGCGGGTTTCGGCCGAGCAGATCCTCGCGAGCGTAGCCGGTGATGCGCAGACAAGCCTCGTTCACGTATTCGATCTCGGCCGCCAGGTTGGTGATGACGATGCTCTCGGGGCTCTGCTCAACGGCCAGCGAAAGCTTGCGCAGCAGCTGCTCCTTTTCGCGCAGCGGCCGCAGGTCGAGATAGCTGCCGACATAGCCGATGGCATCGCCACGGTCGTCTTTGATCGCGCCGATGGTCGCGACAACCGGAATCGCCGTGCCGTCAGACGCCAGGCGCAACACCTCGCCCGCCCAGACGCCCCACTTCTCCACCTGGCGCACGATCTCACCCGCATCGTAACCCGCGCCTTCGCTCGCCGGCACCAGACAGCCGATCGGCTTGCCCACCAGATCGCTCAACGGGTAGCCGAACAGCCTGGTGAAGGCCGGGTTGATGTAGGTGACGCAGGTCTGCGGACTGACCAGAACCAGCGGCTGCGCGCACTGGCGCAGCGCTTCGCTGAAAAAATAGCGCCCCGCTTCGGCGACCTTGCGTTCGCTGACGTCACGGACGATCATGCTGGACATCATCCGGCCGTCGCGTCCGGCGAACACGGTCGATGAGACTTCGGCGGGAAACCGCCGGCCGTCCTTGCCGACCAACGTCAACTCGCCGCGGAACGCGCCATCTGTGGCGCGCGTCGCCACGGCCAGCGCCAGCCGGGGATCATCGGTATCGACCACGCCTTGCCGGCCGAGCCTCTTCAATTCCTCCTCGCTGCGCCCGAAGACGCGTTGTGCTTCGGTGTTGGCGGCGAGGATGTCGCCGCTCGGCGTGGTCAGCAGCACCGCGTCCATGCTATTGCTGAACAGCGAGCGGAACTGATCCTCGCTCTCGCGCAAAGCGGCCTCGGCGTCGCGCCTGGCGCGGTGTTCGCTGGCCGCGTCGAGGGCACGCGCAATCGCCGACGGCAATCGCGCCAGGTGGTCCTTCAAGATGAAGTCCGTCAGCCCGAGGTGCAGCAGCTCGACCGCGGTCTCCTCACCGACGCTTCCAGATACAAGGATCACCGGCAGATCCTCGCGCTGCGCCTGAATGCGCCGCAGGCTTGCGCGAAATTCCATGCCCGGCACGGAATAGTCTGAAAGCACGACATCCCACTCCTGCTGCAGAGCCGCTTCGAGTCCGCTGTCGCAATCGACGCGGGTGCACGCAGCGACCACCCGGTGCTGGCGCAGATGCCGTTCCAGCATCAGAAAGTCGGCCGGATCGTCTTCGATGACCAGGAGTTTCAGCTGCTTGCCCATGCAGCCCTCAGCGTATCGTCGACAACCAAGATCGTCTGCGCTGCCATTGGCGGCACGACCGCCTCCCCTTCCGGCGTCAATATCTTCAGCGCATAAATTGGCTGGCATTCGGCCAGGTGCAGGCGCGGTTCAAATTCTACTCTCAGATATGGCGCAGCAATGCTGTGGCTGGGGCAAGCGCCAACCGTTCATCGCGCGCCGGTCCGGCGAGTTTGGCCGCGCGTTCGGCGGCGGGGGCTGGGCCGCATTTTGTCTTTACAATCGGCCCATGAGCACCCCTGGCACGGTCAGCCTGTCTCCCACCACACTCCTGCGCGGCCTATTCCCGAACCTTTGGGAACCGGCGCTGAACACGCGCCCACGCGCCGATTTCCAGGCGGCGTTGCTCGGCGCACTCGCCTCGATACCGCAGACCCTCGGCTACGGCTTGATCATCGGCAACGCCTTGGGTGGAGCGTACAGCGGTGTCGGCATCTTCGCCGCGCTCTTCGGTTCGGCGCTCGTTGGCCTGGTTGCCGTCCTCTTCGGCGGCGGCCCGCTGCTGGTAACGGGACCGCGCGCATCGACGATGCTGGTGTTCGCGGCCTTGATCGTCCAATTGAAGCAGTCCGCCGCGCTGGCCAGCCAGGCGCAACCGACGCTGCTCGCCTTCAGCCTGGCCTGCGCCGCGGTCGCCGGTGCCGGCCTGCTGCAGGCCATCTTCGCCGCGCTGCAGTTGGGGCGCCTGGTCCGCTACGTTCCCCTGCCGGTCGTAGCCGGCTTCGTCAACGGCTCGGCCCTGCTCATCATACTCAGCCAGGTATGGGCGGCCACCGGCGTTCCGGCGCAGAAGTCGGTCCTCGACTTGTCGTCGCATCTCGCCGCCATCCGGCCGGCAACCCTGGCGCTGACCGCGACCACCCTGGCCCTGCTGATCCTTCTACCGCGGGTGATCAAGCGCGGCCCGGTCATGCTCTGGGCGGTCCTGCTGGCCAACGCGCTCTATCACCTGCTGGCGGCTGCGGGCTTCGGCGCCGCGCTCGGGGGCACGCTGCCGCCAGCGCCGGCCAACATCTCCTTGGGCTACATCGGTGGCAATCTCGCCACCGTGCTCGAGGGCGGCCTCGACCGCGAGGTCATGGCCTTGCTGCTGCACGCGACGCTCACCATGGCGATTCTGTCCTCGCTCGACACGCTCCTGGCAACCTCGGCCGTCGATGGCTTGACCCTGCGCCGAACGAACGGCGGCAGGCAGTTGTTCGCCGAAGGGTGCGCCAACGCGGTCGCCGGCATTTTCGCCATGGCCCCAGGTGCGGCGAGCCTGGTACGCACCCAAGCCGCGCTGCGCGCCGGTATGGTCAGCGCGGCGGCGCCGGTCGGCATCGCCCTGGTTACCCTGCTCGTCAGCGCGGGCTTGGGCTCGGCCTTGCCGCTCCTGTCACAGGCCGTCATGGCGGGATTGCTGATATCTCTGGGCATCGATCTGTTCGACAAGTGGACCCTGGCCAGGTTGCGCGGCCTGTTCGAGAATGCGGGCGCGCCGACGGCGGCGTTCGGCGACCTGCTGACCGTGACCGTGGTAGTGGGCACAACGCTGCTGGTCGACCTGGCGACGGCGGTGGCCGTCGGCATGCTGGTGGCGCTCGTTTCCTTTCTGCTGCAGATGTCGCGCTCGCCGATCCGCCGCCACTATCGCGCCACGGCGCTGTTGTCTCGGCTGCACGGCGATCTGCTGCGGCGGACCTTCATCGAGCGGCACGGCAAGCAGATCGCCATCGTCGAACTGGAGGGGGCGTTGTTCTTCGGCTCTGCCGCAGAGTTGGACGAGGGGATCGACAAGCTGATCGTCGAGGGGGTGGACCACATCGCTCTCGACCTGCGGCGGGTGAAGGACATCGACGCGACCGGCGCTCGCGTCCTCGAACGCATTAACCAGAAGCTGTCGGCGCGCGGTGGCGTTCTGGTCTTGGGCTACGTGGATCGCGAGCGCCGCATCAAGTCGCTGCGAATGCGATTCTCCAAAAGGCGGCGCGAGTTCGCACGGCGTCACATCTGGGTCAAGCTCGCCTATCTGGGCACCATCCGCGCCATCGGCGAGGGGCGCTTCTTCTCCGACATCGACACCGCGGTGGCCGCCTGCGAGAGCCATCTGGCAAAGACGCTGCCGCACAGCGCGCTGCAGTTGCCGGGAAGCGGGCCGCAGCCACCGGCGCTGCGCGGCGTCGACCGCGAGATGCTGCGCCGGCTGCGCCCCTACCTCAGCTGTCTCAGCTTTGCGCCCGGGACCTTGATCTTCCGCCAGGGAGGCGCGCCCGACGCGGTCTATTTCCTCGCCCGGGGCCGGGTCGATGTGATGCTCGACCTGACGGGGACGGAGCGCAAATTGAAGGTGCAATCGCTGAGCCCGGGCTCGGTCTTTGGCGAGATGGCCCTGATCGATCCGCAGCCCCGCTCCGCCAGCATCATCGCGCAAGAGACCTCGCGCTGCTACTGCCTGAGTGCCGAAGCACACCGCCGCCTGCAGGCGGAACAGAGCGATATCGCCTTTGCCTTGCTCGGCAACATCGCCATGATCTTCGCCGAGCGCCTGCGCGCCACCAACAATATGCTCGCCGAAATGGAAGCCTGAGCCCGGCCCCGGTGTCGCTGACGGTTCCCTGCCGGCAGTTCAGCGGCTGATGTAATTGACCAGCTGTTCGATGATGAAGTCCTTCTCGGAAATGGTGTCCTTGACCATGTCGCCGATCGACAGCAAGCCGATCACCCGGTCGTGCTCCAGGACCGGCAGATGGCGCACCCGCTTCGCGGTGATGAGCGCCATGCACTCCTCGTTGGTCCGGTCGGGACGCACATAGGCGACGTCGCGGGTCATGAACTCGGCTACCCGCACATCTCTTGCCGAGACGTCCAGCAGGTACATCTTGCGCGCGTAGTCCCGCTCGCTGACGATGCCGACCAGCCGGTCGGCCGCGTCCAGCACCAGCAACGCGCCGACGTTCTTGGTCGCCATCAAGCGCATGGCTTCGTACATGGATTGGTCCGGCGAGATGGATGCAACCTCATGGCCTTTGGTCGCGAGCATTTGTCTGACGGTCTTCATGGCGCCCCCTTCGAATGTGTAGTCCACCTGCATTGCAGTATAGTTGACGCCGACTCTGCAGTCAGCCGCGCCGCCTGGCGCTCAGTCCGCCAAGGCCATCAGGCTGGCGTTGCCGCCGAGCGCGGCGCTGTTGGCGCTGACCACCCGCTCGGCGAGGAGTCGATAGAGCGGGTAGGCAAACGCGCCATCGTTGCTGGCGCACAGCTGCGGCACCAACGCACCCCGATGGAGCAGAAAACCGTCGTGCGCTGAACCGTCCACGGCGCAATCGTCGGCGACCAACACCAGCGCAAAATCCTCCTCCAGCCAATCCTCGGTCGGGCGAATCCGCCGCCGCAGCGACTCAGGCAGACGCCCGCGCAGGCTCGTCGCCAGCGCCGAGGCTTCCACCAGGACATCGGCGCCGCAGGCGAACGCCGCGGCGATCTGCAGCAACAGCTGCGCTTCGCTGCGCGCCCGACACAGCGCTGTTCCCCTCGGGCAAAAGGTCAGGGTATTGCTTTCCCCGGTCGGCCCGCGCAGCGCCCAGCGCGAGCCGAGCAAGGTCGTGCGCTGCAATTCCGCGCAGAGCCCGGCCAGCTCGCCGCGGGCGGACGCGCTGGCCCAGGCGCCCAGCTCGTCGATGGCGCCGCGCTGGCTGTCCGCGCTCGCCGCGGCGCCCAGCCCCAGCGCCGCCGGCGGCACCTGCCGCGAACCGAGCAGACGATGCAGGTAGAGCGGGCCGCCGGCCTTCGGTCCGGTACCCGACCAGCCCTCGCCGCCGAAGGGTTGCACCCCGACCACGGCGCCGACCATGTTGCGGTTGATGTAGATGTTGCCGACGCGGGCGCGCCCGACGACCTGAGCGATGGTTTCGTCGATGCGGCTGTGCAGCCCGAGCGTCAGACCATAGCCGGTGGCGTTGATGGCGTCGACCAAGGCGTCGAGGTCGCCGCGCCGGAAGCGCAGAAAATGCAGCACCGGCC
>JAHFRE010000075.1 GCA_023258955.1 Sterolibacterium sp. | reverse complement strand
ACCTGTCCTTCACCGGTTCGCAGGAGGTGATCGATCTGCTGACCCTGGGCTATTCGCTCGAGCAGCAGATGGACGCCTTCCGCATGTTCAAGGCGCAGGGGCTCGAGAAGCAGAAGGTGAAGCTCTACATTCCGCTCAACGCGCCGGGCGAGACGGTCGACACGCTGCGCCAGACCATCGACAAGGTGAAGGAGCTGTACACCCTGTTCGGCCGCGACCAGGTGCTGCCCTTCATCTTCTTCATCGGCATCCAGCCGGGCACGCCGGTAGAGCAGTTGCTGATCGAACGCGGCTACCTGTCGGCCGACTACAATCCGCTGACGCTCAATCCCTTCACCATCAAGAAGCTGCTCTACAACCCCGAGCCGCTGGGCAAGCTGATCGGCCGCGCCTATCTCGAAGCGATCGAGTCGCTCGATCCGAGCAGCGAGTACATCGGCCGCGCCACGCTCGACCTGATCGAGCGCGACCTGCCGCGTTCGCTCCCGGGGATCGGCGTCAACGCCGCCGCCGCGAGCGCCGTCTCTTAGCCGGGACGCCGTTGCCTGGGCCCGCCCTTGTGCTGCAGCGGGGGTGGCGGTCGGTTCACCTGATCGTTTGACCTAGATCAAGCAAGGTCTTTGCTTTCTTCCAATAAAATCAGGCCGCTGCATTTTAATACTTGGTGCTGTGCAAAAAAGCACTATGTTGCATGCCACCCCGCCTGCGCGCGGATGACACGGACGACCAGTCCTGGGAGAAAAGCATGGCCGACTTCAAATTTATCGAATACGGCGTCGATGGGGGCTTGGTGACCATAGCTCTCAACCGGCCGCCCTACAACGTGCTCGACATCGCCACCATGGAAGAGCTGAACAACGCCCTCGACCTGGCGGCCAAGGAGGAGGACGCCAAGCTGGTGATGATCACCGGTCGCGGCGAGAAGACCTTCTCCGCCGGGGTAGACGTGCTCGACCACACGCCGGACAAGGTGGTGCAGATGATCGAGGTGTTCCACGGGATCCTGAAGCGGCTGATGGTGTTTCCGCTACCCACCGTCGCCGCGCTGAACGGCTCGGCCATGGGCGGTGGCTGCGAACTGGCCGTCGCCTGCGACATGGTGGTGGCCACCGAAGACACCAAACTGGGTCAGCCCGAAATCAAGCTCGGCGTCTTTCCACCGATCGCCGCCATCCTGATGCCCAAGATCCTGCCCCTGCCCAAGGCGATGGAACTGCTGCTCGGCGGCGGCCTGATTGGCGCCAAGGAAGCCCTGGCCCTGGGCCTGTTGAACAAGGTCTTCCCGCGCGCGACCTTTGTCGCCGACACCCAGGAGTTCCTCAAGCAGTTCCTCTCGCTGTCGCGCGTGGCGCTGATCTACACCAAGCGCGCCATCCGCGAGGCCGCCGGCAAGCCCTTCTTCGAGGCGCTGTTCAACGTCGAGCAGATCTATCTGAAGGAGCTGATGGCCACCGCCGATGCGGTCGAAGGTCTAAACTCCTTCATGGAGAAGCGCAAACCCGTCTGGACCAATAAGTAGGAGAAGCAGTCATGATTCCGAAGATGATACAAGCCTGGCAGATGACCGAGCCGGGCAAACTGGCCCGCACCGAGATCCCCGTGCCGTCCCTGGCCAGCGGCGACGCCCTGGTCGAAATCCGCGGTTGCGGTGTCTGTCACACCGACCTCTCCTATTTCTACATGGGCGTGCCGACCATCCAGAAGCCGCCGCTGATCCTCGGCCACGAGATTTCCGGCGTCGTCGTCGCCGGCGACGAGCGCCTGCTCGGACAAGAGGTGATCGTGCCGGCGGTGCTCCCGTGCAACAACTGCGCCATCTGTGCCAGCGGCCGTTCCAATCGCTGCCTGGCGCAGAAGATGCCCGGCAACTCGATGGGCATCTACGGCGGCTTCGCGAGCCACATCCCGCTGCCGGCGCACGATCTGTGCGTGGTGCACAACCGCGGCAAGATCCCGCTCGAGCACCTGTCGGTGGTCGCCGACGCGGTCACCACCCCCTACCACGCCGGCATCCGCGCCGAGCTGAAGTCCGGCGACCTGGTGATCGTGATCGGTGCGGCCGGCGGCGTCGGCAGCTTCATGACCCAGGTGGCCAAGGGCATGGGTGCGCGCGCCGTCATCGGCATCGACATCAACGAACAGAAGCTGGCCTTCATGAAGGGCTACGGCGCCGACTTCACCATCAACCCCAAGGGCAAGAGCACCAAGGAGGTGAAGGAGTTGATGAAGGCCTGGTGCAAGGAGCAGGGCATCCCCTCCAACTTCGGCTGGAAGGTGTTCGAGGTGACCGGATCGAAACCCGGACAGGAACTGGCGCTGGGCCTGCTCTCCTTCGTCGGCAAGCTGATCGTGGTCGGCTACGGTACCGACGAGACCTCCTACATGCTGTCCAAGCTGATGGCCTTCGACGCCGAGATCATCGGCACCTGGGGCTGCCCGCCGCCCTCCTATCCGCGCGTGCTCGACATGTGCGTCGACGGCAAGATCGCGCTCGAGCCCTTCGTCGAGACGCGGCCGATGAGTTCGATCGAGCAGACCTTCGACGACGCGCACCACGGCAAGCTGAACCGTCGCGTCATCCTGACACCGGACTTTTGATCCATCCTGCATTCAACAATTCGAGAGGGAATCACCATGGCTTTGGAATGGCTGCAAAGGGAAAACGGCACCAAGGATCACCAGCTCTTCGACAACTCGCACTTCGGCAAGGAAGCGCCGACGGTGATCTACGAAGAGCGGCCGGTCACCGACGAAAAGGGCCAGGTCGCAGCGGGGCTGTTCTCCGCCTGGATCTGGCTCAACAATCCGGCGCAGTACAACTCCTACACCACGGAGATGGTCAAGGGCGTCATCGCCGGTTTCCAGCGCGCATCGAGTGACCGCAAGATCGTCGCCGTGGTGTTCACCGCCGTCGGCGACAAGGCCTTCTGCACCGGCGGCAACACCGCCGAGTACGCTTCCTACTACTCGAAGCGGCCCAATGAGTACGGCGAGTACATGGATCTGTTCAACGCCATGGTCGACGGCATCCTCAACTGCAAGAAGCCGGTGATCTGCCGCGTGAACGGCATGCGCGTCGCCGGCGGCCAGGAGATCGGCATGGCCACCGACATCACCGTGTCCTCGGACCTGGCGATCTTCGGCCAGGCCGGTCCCAAGCATGGCTCCGCCCCGGTCGGCGGTTCCACCGACTTCCTGCCCTGGTTCCTGTCGATGGAAGATGCGATGTACAACTGCATCTCCTGCGAGACCTGGAGCGCCTACAAGATGAAGCTGAAGGGCATGGTCACCAAGGTGGTGCCGGTGCTGAAGAAGGGCGACAAGTGGGTGCGCAACCCGATGGTGCGCACCGACAGCTACGTCGACGACGGCGACATCGTCTACGGCGAGCCGGTCGATGCCACCAAGGCGGCGGCGGCCAAGGCCCTGCAGGCTGAGTGCAAGATCGACTTCGAGCAGTTGGACGCCGAGGTCAATCGCCTGGTGTGGAAGTTCGCCAACCTCTTCCCCAACTGCCTGATCGCTTCGATCGACGGCATCCGCGGCAAGAAGAAGTTCTTCTGGGACCAGCAGAAGCTCGCCAACCGGCATTGGCTGATGGCCAACATGAACCACGAGGCCTGGCTCGGTTTCAACGCCTTCAACGCCAAGAAGGCAACGGGCAAGGATGTGATCGACTTCATCAAGTTCCGTCAATTGGTCGCCGAGGGCGCGCTGTTCGACGACGCCTTCGCCGAACAGGTCCTGGCCAAACCGAAAGCCTAGGCTTGCTGCTCCAACAATGCCGCGCCCACAAGGCGCGGCATTGACTCGTCCGGGGGTAATGTATACAGTATCCTAAAGTTCGATTTAGGAGGCCGCCATGGTCAAACCCGGAGAAGCGAAGCTCAAACACCTGTTCCAGCCAGGCAAGATCGGCCGGTTCACCACCAAGAATCTGATCAAGTACGGCGCCTGCTGCGTCTCCAACTACAACGGCCGCGACGGCAGCATCACGCCGCGCGAGCTAGCGCGGGTGCGGGTGATCGCCGGCACCGGCTGCGGCCTGATCACCAACCAGGGCGCCTATCCCGATCCGCTGGGCGAGGGCAAGGCCTACTTCCGCCAGGTGGCGATCTTCGACGACAAGTTCCTGCCGCAGTTCGAGACCATCGCCCAGTACATCCACGATGCCGGCGCTGTCGCCTTCCAGCAGATCCTCCACGCCGGTCGCTACGGCGGCATCGATCTGGGCTATTGCGTCCAGCCCTCGGTGGTGCCGCAGACCCTGCCGCACTTCCGGCCGCCGCGGGAGATGACCAAGGAGCAGATCAAGGCTTGCGTCGAGCAGCACGCCGAGGCGGCCAGGCGGGCCATCCGCGCCGGCTTCGACGGCACCGAGATCACCAGCTTCATGGGCTACCTGCTGGCCAACTTCAACTCCCGCTTCACCAACCAGCGCAGCGACGAGTACGGCGGCTCGGTCACCAACCGCGGCCGCTTCATGCGCGAACTGATCGACGCGATCAAGCAGGCCACGCCCGACAACCCGCTGTCGGTGCGCCTGAACGGCGCCGAGCTGATGGACCGCTGGGGCGGCAACAGCCAGGAAGAAAGCTTCGAGCTGATGCAGCAGGCGGTCGATTGCGGTGTCGAGATGATTTCGGTGACGGTCGGCTGGCAGGAGGCGCCGGAGTCGTCCTTCGGCCGCGACGTCTCCCCCGGCTACTGGAACTTCCTCTCGGCCAAGGCCAAGCAGATGTTCCCCAACGTGCTGGTCGCCTTCGGCAATCGCCTGCCCGACCCGGCCATGGCCGACGAGTGCATCCGCGACGGCGTCTTCGACTACTGGGAGGTCTGCCGGCCGCTGCTCGCCGATCCGCAGATGATCCACAAGGCCGCCGAAGACCGCATGGAGGAGGTGCGTCCCTGCATCGGCTCCCTCAACTGCCTGTCGCGCCTGTTCCGCGACCTGCCCTACACCTGCACCATGAACCCGATGCTCGGCCACGAGGTCGAGCCCGAGTACCACATCACCCCGGCCACCGAGATCAAGCGGGTCATGGTGATCGGTTCCGGTCCCGCCGGCATGGAAGCGGCGATTACGGCGCGCCAGCGCGGTCACTCGGTGACCGTGTTCGAGAAGGCGGACAAGCTCGGCGGCAACCTCGCCGCCTACGCTGCCAACGACCTGGCGCGGCCGGCCGACCTGCAGAGCGTCATCGACTACTACGCGGTGATGGCGAAGAAGCTCGGCGTCGAGGTGCGGCTCAACACCGAGGCCAACGCCAAGTTCATGCGCAGCGTACTGCACCAGTTCGACGCCTGCATCATCGCCGCCGGTGCGCGCACCGACCTGGGCGCCTTCCGCTATCTCGAGGGGGCGGAGCTGCTGATCGACGCCCTGGAGGTCGGTCACGGTCGGGTCAAACCGGGCAAGCGGGTGGTGATGGTGGGCGGCGGCAAGATCGGTCTGACCATCTCCGAGTTCCTCGCCAAGGCCGGACACGAGGTGACCGTGGTCGAGGAAGAGAAGCGGGTCGGCGGCGACATCATGCCCACCTTCAAGTGGCGCCACACCGCCTGGGTCGACGAGCTCAACATCAAGACGCTGTGTTCCTCGCGCCTGGTCAAGGTGACCAAGGACGGTGTGACGGTGAAGAACGCCAAGGGCGAAGAGAGCTTTGTCGCCGCCGACAGCGTCCTCGTCTCCAGCCCGCGCCGCGCCAACCACGACCTGTTCCACGAGTTCCAGTGGATGGTCGACGAACTGCACGGCGGCGGCGACGCCACGGTGCCACGCGGCCTCGACCAGGCGATCCAGGACGGCTATCGCCTCGGCGTGCGCATATGATGACGGCCTTCCCCCCAGCCCCCTTCCTGCGGAAGGGGGTGACGGTCGTTCAGCCGCTGACGCGGCTTCCTGGCACCGGCTTGTCGCCTGCTCGGGGCGGCCCTTCGCAGGCAGGCTGAGCGTCATGCACCGGTCTGCGCACCTCGACAGCTTCGCCCGCGACCACCTGCCGCCGGCGGAGCGCTGGCCGCTGCTGCGCTTCGACCTGCCCGAACTCGAGTATCCGGAGAGGATGAACTGCGCCGTCGAGCTGCTCGACCGCATGGTCGAGCGAGGCTGTGGCGAACGCATCGCCTTGATCACGCCCGAGGCGTCGTGCACCTACCGCCAGCTGCTGGTTCGCGCCAACCGCATCGCCCAGGTGCTGGTGGAGGACCTGAAGCTGGTGCCGGGCAATCGCGTCCTGCTGCGCGGACCCAACAATCCGATGATGGCCGCCTGCTGGCTGGCGGTGATCAAGGCCGGCTGCGTCGCCGTCGCCACCATGCCGCTGCTGCGCACCAAGGAACTGCGCCAGATCGTGGACCGCGCCGAGGTCGGTGCGGCGCTGTGTGACGCGCGCCTGCTCGAGGAATTGCAGCCGCTGCTCGGCGACTCGCGTTTCCTCAAGCGGCTGCTGGCCTTCAACGACGGCGGCGCCGATTCGCTCGAAGCGCTGCTCGAGAACAAGAGCGGGGAGTTCGCCAACGTCGATAGCGCGGCCGACGACGTGGCGCTGATCGCCTTCACCTCGGGCACCACCGGCCAGCCCAAGGGCACGCTGCACTTTCACCGCGACGTGCTCGCCATGTGCGACTGCTTCCCCCGCTCGATTCTCAAGTCGACGCCGGACGACATCTTCTGCGGCACGCCGCCGCTGGCCTTCACCTTCGGTCTGGGTGGCCTGCTCTGCTTTCCGCTGCGCGTCGGCGCGGCGACGGTGCTGGTGGAGAAGTTGTTGCCCGAGACCCTCCTCGCCACCATCCAGGCGACGCGGGCGACGATCTGCTTCACCGCACCGACCTTCTGGCGCCTGATGGCGCCGCTGGCCAAGGACTACGACCTGTCCAGCCTGAAGAAGTGCGTCTCCGCCGGCGAGGCCCTGCCCGATGCCACCCGCCAATTGTGGAAGCGCGCCACCGGCATCGAAATCATCGACGGCATCGGCGCCACCGAGATGATGCACATCTTTATCTCGCACACGCCGGAGAGTGTCCGCCGCGGCGCCACCGGTCACGTCATCTCCGGCTATCGCGCCCGGGTCGTGGACGGCGAGGGCCGCGAACTGCCGCCGGGCGAGGTCGGCCTGCTCGCGGTGCAAGGCCCGACCGGCTGCCGCTACCTCGCCGACGAACGCCAGACCCAGTACGTCAAGGCTGGCTGGAACTTCACCGGCGACAGCTACAAGATGGATGCCGACGGCTACTTCTTCTATCAGGCGCGCGCCGACGACATGATCATCTCCGCCGGCTACAACATCGCCGGACCCGAGGTGGAGGAGGCCCTGCTGCGCCATCCCCAGGTGCTCGAGTGCGCCGTGGTCGGTCAGCCCGACGCCGAGCGCGGCCAGGTGGTCGCCGCCTACGTGGTGCTGCGCGACGCGGCCGCGGCTGGCGCCGAGCTGGCGCGGCAGTTGCAGGACTTCGTCAAGAACGCCATCGCGCCCTACAAGTATCCGCGCAGCCTCGAATTCGTAGCCAGCCTGCCCCGCACCGAGACGGGCAAGCTGCAGCGATTCCGACTGCGTGCCCAGCAGGACCGCAGCTAGACGCCGACAAGGCAGGGAGATTTGACTATGCAAGCAGTGCAACCACCAGGCTGGGCCAGGCCCAAGGGCTATTCGAACGGCATCGTCGCCAGCGGCCGCATGGTCTTCGTCGCCGGCCAGGTCGGCTGGGACAGCCAGGAGAAGTTCCACAGCGACGATCTGGTGGCGCAGGCCGAGCAGTCGCTGACCAACATCGTCGCCATCCTCGCCGAGGCCGGCGCCAAGCCCAGCGATATCGTGCGCATGAACTGGTACCTCGCCGACAAGGTGGAGTACAACGCTCGCCTCGCGGAAATCGGCGCCGTCTATCGGCGCATCGTCGGCCGCCACTTCCCGGCCATGACCGCGTTGCAGGTCGCCGGTTTCGTCGAAGTCGGCGCCAAGCTCGAGATCGAAGTCACCGCCATGATCGAGGGCTGAGGCGAGCCCAGGCCAAGGCGGCGGGCGCCGCCTGGTTTACATTTCTCCGCCGTTTGTATACAGTATCCACTCCCGGCAGGACGCCGTCAGCCTGCCCGTCTGGAGTAGCGTCGATGGTTGCCTCGCTCAAGCCTGTGACTCGCGCCCGCGCCCTGAGCGACCAGGTCTACCGCGCCTTGCGCAGCAATGTGACCAACGGCCAGATCCTGCCCGGTGCCCGCCTGCAGGAGGTGCAGCTGGCAGAGCACCTGGGTGTTTCGCGCACCCCGGTGCGCGAGGCGCTGACCCGCCTAGCCAGCGAAGGTCTGGTCACCGCCGAAGGGCGCAGTTTCGCCGTGCCCGAGTTGGCGCTGGCCGACGTCGACGACACCTACGAGATGCGCGCCCTGCTCGAACCCGAAGCGCTGCGCCGCGCGGCGGAGGGCGCGCCCGACGCGCGCACGCGCGCCGTCATCGTGCAGGCGCTGGCTGATGCGATCAGCGCCGACCGCAGCGCCGACGGCGCCGCCTTCGCCGCCGCCAACGCGCGCTTCCGTTGCGCCTGGCTGGCGCTGGTGCCCAATCTGCGCCTGGTGCGCGCCGTCGAACTCTACGCCGATCACGTGCAGCACCTGCGCAGCCTGACCCTGAATGACGCCAAGGTGCGCAAGATCGTGCTGCGCGGCATGAGAGCGATCGCCCGCGCCCTGGCCAGCGCCGACGGCGACGCCGCGGTGGCGGCGATGCGCGAACACCTGCAGCAGGCGCGGCGCGCTTTTGTCGCCGCCATCGGATTCGAACCCAGCTAGATTGAGCGCCGAGCGGGCGAGCGCCCGTCGGCCGAGGAGAGAGCAATGGACTTCAAAGCAGCGATTCCCTACGGCGCCTATTGGAGCACGCCGT
This sequence comes from Sterolibacterium sp., assembly GCA_023258955.1. GTDB lineage: Bacteria > Pseudomonadota > Gammaproteobacteria > Burkholderiales > Rhodocyclaceae > CAIYYX01. The sequence continues at coordinate 6,845 of JAHFRE010000075.1, read as the reverse complement.
TCACCCGTTGGCAGGGCAGCCTCGCCCATCTGCATTCGATCGAGTTCGCGGCCCACGTCGCGCGTCAGGAGTTGGCCAAGCGCAAGATCGATCCGCTGATCTTCGACCACGGCGTGCTCGGATTTTCGGTGCCGCAGAAACACTCGTTCTACGGCCTGCCCTGGCTGCTGGGGATGGCTGGCGCCATGCAGGCCGGCGGTCCGACGGTGATGCAGGCCTGCGCCACCGGCGTGCGCAGCCTGCTCGCCTGCGTCCAGGAGATCGAGGTGGGCATGGCAACGACGGCGCTGGCGGTCAATTGCGATCGCACCTCCAACGGTCCGCACATCTATTATCCGAATCCCAAGGGCGCGGGTGGCACCGGTGTCGCCGAAGACTGGGTGATGGAGAACTTCAACTACGACCCGATCGGCCGCCACGCCATGCTGTTGACCGCGGAGAACGTCGCCGCCCGGCACCAGATCACCACCGCCGAACAGCACGAGGTGGTGCTGCTGCGCGAGGAGCAGTACCGGATGGCGCTGGCGGACGACTCGGCCTTCTTGAAGCGCTTCATGAGCCTGCCCTTTGCCGTGCCCGCCGCCAACTTCAAGAAGACCGTCGCCAGCATCGACGGCGACGAGGGGATCAGCCAGTCGACGGCGGAAGGACTGGCGGCGCTGAAGCCGGTCGCCCCCGGCGGCACAGTGACCTTCGGCGGCCAGACCCATCCGGCCGACGGCAACGCCGCCATCGTCGTCACCACGGCCCAGGGCGCGCGCGAACTGTCCACCAATCCGAAGATCGCGGTGACCATCCACGGCTTCGGCCAGGCGCGGGTCGAGCTGGCCTACATGCCCGAGGCCATGGTGCCGGCGGCGCAACAGGCGCTGTCCCAGGCGGGCGTGTCGATCAAACAGCTCAAGGCGATCAAGACGCACAACCCGTTCGCGGTCAACGACGTGTTCTTCGCGCGGCAGACCGGTGTCGACGTCAAGCAACTCAACAACTACGGCTGCTCCTTGGTTTGGGGCCATCCGCAGGCGCCGATGGGCACCCGCGCGATCATCGAACTGATCGAGGAGCTCGCCCTTCGCGGCGGCGGCTACGGCCTCTTTACCGGCTGCGCCGCCGGCGATTCGGCGATGGCGGTGGTCCTCAAGGTGGGCGACGCCTGAGCAGCGATGGACAGGCCGCTCGCCGACTGGCTGGATTCTCACCCCGCTGTGCAGCGCGCGCTGCGCTTCGCCGGGCGTGACATCTCCTATGGCGAGCTGGCGCAATTGCAACGCGACTGCGTCGCGGCGCTGGCAGCGGCGGGCGTCGGCCGCGGCGGCTGCGTCGCCTATCTCGGCTACAACAGCCCGCAGGCGCTGGCCCTGCTGTTCGCCTGCGCCCGCCTGCAGGCCTTGTTCATGCCGCTCAACTGGCGCCTGGCGGCGCCGGAACACCGGCAGATGCTGGAGGACTGCCCGCCCGACGTGATCTTCGTCGAGCCGCCCTTCCTCGCCCAGGCGGAGGAGGCGACGCGCGGCATGGCTCGCGTCGTGGTCGGTGGCGATGCGCCGGCGGGCTGGGTCGCCAACGAGGATTTCCTTGCCACGGGCAAGGGCAAAGCGATCGAGATCGCGGCGGCGGACGCGGAGCAACCGCTCCTGATCTGCTATACCTCGGGATCGACGGGCAGGCCGAAGGGGGTGCTGCTTTCGGCCAGCGCTCTTTCCTGGAACGCCAGGAACAGCATCGCCATGCACCAGATGACGGCGGACGACGTGATCCTGACGACGCTGCCGCTGTTCCACGTCGGCGGCCTCAACATCCAGACCACCCCGGCGCTCGCCGTCGGCGCTACGGTGGTGCTGCATTCGCGCTTCGAACCCGAGCCCTGCTTCGATGCCCTGGAACACGACGGCGTCACCCTGACCGTGCTGGTGCCGGCGCAATTCGACATGATGCTGACCAGCCCGCGCTGGGCCGCCGCCGATCTTTCCGGTCTGCGCATGATCACCACCGGTTCCTCGATCATTCCGCCGCGCATCATCGCGGCGGTGCACGCCCGCGGCCTGCCGCTGGTCCAGGTCTATGGCTCGACCGAAACCTGCCCGATCGCCGCCTGCCAAACCCGCGACGACGCCACCGCCACCGCCGGTTCCACCGGCAGGCCGGCGGCCCATTGTCGCCTGCGCGTAGTAGACGAGACCGGTGCCGATCTACCCGCGGGGGCCACCGGCGAGATCCTGGTCAAGGGTCCCAACGTCATGAGCGGCTACTGGCGCGCGCCCGAGCTGACCGCGGCGGCCTTTGCCGACGGCTGGTATCGCAGCGGCGACGTCGGCCACTGGGACGCGCGTGGCTACCTGTGGGTGGACGGCCGCAAGAAGGAGATGATCATCTCCGGCGGCGAGAACATCTACCCGGCCGAGGTGGAGAACGTGCTCGCCGAATGCCGCGACATCGCCGAGGCGGCGGTGATCGGCCGCGCCGATCCGCGCTGGGGCGAAGTCGTGGTCGCGGTGGTGGTGCGGAAGCCGAACGCGAACATCGGCAAGGAAGAGGTGCTGCGCCTGTTCGAAGGACGCATCGCCCGCTACAAGCATCCCAAAGACGTGATGTTCGTGACCCAGATGCCGAAGACGGCGCTGGGCAAGCTGCGCCGCGAAGAGGTGCGGCGCATGGCATCTGACCAGGCATGACAGGAGAAGCAAAACTATGGCCTTGAAAATCGGCATCGACGTCGGCGGCACCTTCACCGACTTCGTGGTCACCCGCGACGGCGCAGAGCCGGCGATCTACAAGACGCTGTCGACGCCCGCCGATCCGTCGATCGCCGTGGTCAACGGCCTGACCGAGATCGCCGCGGCGCAGCAGCCGCCGCAGACGCTCAAGGACTTCGCCGCCGGCATCGACACCATCGTGCACGGCACCACGGTGACCACCAACGCCACGCTCACCAGCACCGGCGCCGCCTGCGGCCTGCTCACCACCGAGGGTCTGCGCGACGCCCTGGAGATGCGCCGCGGCATCCGCGAGGAGCAGTACAACAACCGCTACACCAACGTGCCACCGCTGGTGCCGCGCAACCGGCGCGCCGGCATCCGCGGCCGCCTCGATCGTCACGGCGCACAGATCACCGCGCTGGACCTGGCCCAGGTCGACGCCGCCATCGCTGAATTCAAGAGCGCCGGCGTCGCCGCGGTGGCCATCTGCTTCATGAATTCCTACGCCAATCCGGCGCACGAGCAGGCGGCGGCGGCGCGGGTGCGCGCGGCGATGCCGGGCGCCTACGTCTCGGTGTCCACCGATGTCCTGCCCTCGATCCGCTTCTACGAGCGCATCTCGACCACGGCGCTGAACGCCTACGTCGGACCGAAGTTGAACCACTACCTCGACCAACTGGTCGGCCGCTTGAAGGACGCCGGTTTCAAAGGCCTGCTCTTGATCATGCAGTCCAACGGCGGCGTCATCTCGCCGCAGTTGGCGCGCGAACGGGCGGCGCTGACCCTGCTCTCCGGACCGGCCGGCGGCCCCGGCGCCGGCCTCTTCTACAGCCGGGTGCACGGCCAGAACAAGTGCATCACCACCGACATGGGCGGGACAAGTTTTGAGGCGAGCGTCGCGGTCGATACGCCCATGATCAAGAACGACGGCGAGATCGCGCGGCACAAGATCGCCCTGCCGATGCTCGACATCCACACCATCGGCGCCGGCGGCGGCTCCATCGGCTGGCTCGACGAGGGTGGCATGCTGCGCATGGGCCCGGCTTCCGCCGGCGCCGACCCCGGTCCGGCCTGCTACATGAAGGGCGGCAAACTGCCCACCACCACCGACGCCAACCTGGTGCTGGGCTACCTCGATCCCGACTTCTTCGCCGGCGGCAAGATGAAGCTGGACATGGGCGCGGCGCGGCTCGCCATAGAGACCCACATCGCCAAACCGATGGGCCTGACCATCGAGGAGGCGGCGGCCGGAATGTACCGCGTCGCCTGCAACAACATGGCCCAGGGGGTGCGCGAAGTGACCATCAAGCGCGGCTTCGATCCGCGCGAGTTTCCCTTCATTCCGGCCGGCGGTGCCGGTCCCATCCACTCCTGCCTGATCTGCGAGGAGTTGGAGATCCCCTTCCAGATCGTGCCGCGCGAGTCGTCGGTGCTCTGCGCTTTCGGCATGCTGATGAGCGAGTTGAAGCACGACTTCGTGCGCACCTTCGTCGCCCGCTTCGACGCCGTCGATTGGGACAAGTTGGGGACGATGGTCGAGGCCATGGCCAAGGAGGGCGTGCGCCAGCTCGAGGAGGAGCGCATTCCGGCAGAGCGGCGGCGCCACGAGGTCAAGCTCGACTGCCGCTACATCAAGCAGTACCACGAGGTGTCGCTGCTGGTGCCGCAGGATCTGATCGCCACGCGCGATATCGCCGGCATCACGCGGCTGTTCAACGCCGAGCACAATCGCCTGTTCGGCTATTCGCTGGAGGCCGAGAACACCCCGGTCGAGATCATCAACGTGCGGGTGCAGGCGATCGGGACCACCGACAAGCCGACCTACACACCGCAAAAGCACAACGGTGCCGACGCGGCAAAAGCGGTGAAAGGCGAGCGCCGCATCTACATCCCGGAGAGCAAGGCCTACGCCACCATTCCGCTCTACGACGGCCACCGCATGGTCTGCGGCAACCGCGTCGCCGGGCCGGCGATGATCGAGCAGGAGACCACCGCCATCTTCGTCTCCGCCTCCTACGACTGCGTCGTGGACAGCCTCGGATCCTTTGCGCTCTACCGCAAAGGCCGGGAAGACCTTGTGCAATCCGCTTTGGGGAGTCAAGCATGAAAATAGATCCCATCCTGCTCTCGGTGTACGCGCGCAGCTTCAAGTCGATCACCGACGAGATGAGCATCTCGATGGAGAAGACCACTCGCTCGCCGATCCTGTGTGAGGCCAAGGACTACGTCACCGGTCTCTACGACGGTGAAGGCAACATGCTCGAGCAGACCGAGAACCTGCCCATCCTCGCCTTCTCCCTGGCGCCGGTGTGCAAGTACATCCTCAAGTACTTCGGCGACGACATCCATCCGGGCGACGTGATCTTCCACAACGACGTGTTCAGCCTGGGCAACCAGAACAACGACGTCGCCGTGTTCAAGCCGGTGTTCTTCGAAGGCAAGCTGGTCGCCTGGACCGCGGTCAAGGGCCACCAGGCCGACATCGGCGGCAACGTACCGGGCGGCTACAACCCCAACGCCATCGAGGTCTGGCAGGAAGCGCTGCGCATCCCGCCGGTCAAGGTGGTGAGCAAGGGCGTGTTGCGCAAGGATGTTTGGGACCTGATCTTCGCCAACATTCGCCTCGACATCGTCAAGCACGACATGAAGGCGGAGATGGGCGCTTGCACCGTCGGCGAGCGGCGCTTCCTCGAGCTGTTGAACAAGTACGGTCACCCCAGCTTCGAAGCGCACAAGCTGGCGCTGTTCGACGCCACGCGCAAAATGATGGAAGCCGAGATCAGTAAGATACCCAACGGCAACTACTCGGGCGAGGGCTACGTCTACTACGACGGCCGCCACGTCGGCTCGAAGTTCACCATCCGGGTGGACATCACGGTGAAGGACAAGTCGATCAAGTTCGACTACACGCGCACCGATCCCCAGACCAACGGTTTCGTGAACGGCACCTTCACCTCGAGCGCCTCGGCCACCATTCTCACCCTGCTGCAGATGGTCAATCCCGACATTCCGCACAACGAGGGCATGGTGCAGCCGATCGAGATCATCATCCCCGAGGGGACGATACTCAACGCCGCCTACCCCAAGGCCACCACCTTCGGCAACCACCTCTGCCCGCCCAACGCCGACGCCATCCAGCGCGCCCTGGCGCCGGCCATGCCCGATCGCGTCACCGCCGGCTGGAACAACCTGCTCTGCTCGCTCACCACCGGCATCGACCCGGGCAAGGGCGACAAGTACGTGGACATCGGCTTCATGGGGCTGAAAGGCGGCTCCGGCGCCATGCTCGGCACCGACGGCTACGACCACATCGGCATGATCGACGCCTCCGGCGGCGTGCTCGACCAGGACTACGAGATGTTCGAGCAGCAGACGCCGCATCGCCTGCTCAAGCACGAATTGCTGATCGACTCGGCCGGCGTCGGGCAGTGGCGCGGTGGTCTCGGTGTGGAGACCATCTACGAGATCGGCTCCGACGACACGCAACTGGTGACCTTCGGCGACGGCGATTTCGAGCCGGCCTGGGGCCTGTTCGGCGGCGGCGAGGGCGGCCTCAACTTCATCCGCTTGAAGTACCCCGACGGCAGCGAGACCGTGCCCAAGAACAAGGACCTGATCACCGGCGTTCCCAAGGGGACGGTCTATCATCAGGTGGCGAGCGGCGGCGGCGGCTACGGCGATCCGAAGAAGCGCGACCGGAAGCTGGTTGCCCAGGAAGTGGTCCGTGGCGTGATCTCGAAGGCCGCGGCCAAGGAACTCTACGGCATGACCGACAAAGAGCTGATATGACCCCCACGCTCACTTCGTTCGCTGCCCCCCGAGGGGGCGCAGCCCTCCTTTGGGGCCCCACCGGGACTTCCTTCGGTCGCGGCCCGGCAAGAGGTCTGGCATGAACTTCGAGCTGACCGAGCAGCAGCAGGCGATCCAGGATACTTTCGCCCGCTTCTGCGACGAGCGCATCGCGCCCGCCGCGGCGGCGCTCGACGAAGCGGGCGTCTATCCGCGCGAGCTGTTCAACGAACTGGCCGGACTGGGCTTCTTCGGCATGCGCTATCCGGAGGAGGTCGGCGGCAGCGGCATGGCGCTGACCGAGTTCTGCCTGGCGCTGGCCGAGGTGGCGCGCGGCTCGATGTCGCTGGCCGGCGCGGT
>JAHFRE010000275.1 GCA_023258955.1 Sterolibacterium sp. | reverse complement strand
CACTCGCCCTATTCGCCGACGGTGCTGCCCTACGTCGTCTCGGGCCGCTCCCAGCCCGCCGCGGTGGCCTTGAAGAGCGCCGACTACTTCGCCAGGAATCACATCGACTTTCTTGCCGGCCGCGCGCTGGCACGGGTGGACGGCGCGGCCAAGCGCGTGCATTTCGCCAACGGCGAGGCGCTGGCCTACGGCAAGCTGCTGCTCGCCACGGGTGCGGCGCCGATCATCCCGCCGATTCCCGGCCTCGGTGATGTCGAATTCCACGTACTGCGCACCCTCGACGATGCGACCCGCTTGAACGCGGCGTTGCCCAAGACGAAGGCGGCGGTGGTTCTCGGTGCGGGCCTGATCGGCATGCACGCGGCGGAGAACCTGGCCAAGACCGGCGCCGCGGTCACCGTCGTCGAGATGCAGCCGCAGGTCCTGCCCGGCTATTTCGACGGGCAAGCGGGCGAGATCATCGCCGCGGTGTTCGCCGAGAAGGGGGTGCGCCTGGTCCTCGGCAGCCGGGTGGAGCGCCTGGCGAAGACCGCGCAGGGGTGCACGCTGACGCTCGCCGACGGAACGGCAATCGCTGCCGATCTGCTGCTGGTCGCCACCGGTGTGGCGCCGGTGACGGACTACCTGGCCGGCTCGGGCGTGGCCACCGAACGCGGCGTTCTGGTCGACGACACGATGCGCAGCAGCGTCGAAGGCATCTACGCCGCCGGCGATGTGGCGCAGGCGAAGGGTTTCTACAGTGGCAAGGCGCTGGTCGGTGGCATACTGCCCGACGCCGTCGAGCAGGGCCGGATCGCCGGCCAAGCGATGGCCGGCGATCCGGCGCTCGCACCCTATCCAGGCAGCATTCCGCTCAACACCTACGCCTTCTTCGGCAGCCAGGCGCTGTCTGTCGGCAGCCAGAGCGAGGGCGAGGTGGTCTGCCTCGAGGTCGATGCCGGAGCACGCCGCTACCTGAAGATCGTCATGCAGGAGGGTCGCCTCACCGGCATCTTCGGCATCAATCGCCCCTTCGACGCCGGCATCATGTGGCAACTGATCCTGCGCCGCACCGACCTTGGTCCGCTGCGCGACCGGTTCATCTTAGAGCCGCAACAGGTCGCGCGACAGCTGATGTCGAAGCTCTGGAGATAAAGACCATGAGCGCCTATTCCACCATCGCCTTCAAGCCCGAGCGCTGCAACGGCTGCAACGACTGCATGACCGCCTGCAGCCAGGTCAAGGCCGGCAGCGCGGATCACGCCGATTCGCGGATCCAGATCGTCGCAAGCCAAGGCAACGATGGCGGCTTCGAGCTGGCCATGTGCCGCCAGTGCGGCGATCCCAAGTGCGTCGCCGTCTGCCCGGCGGCGGCGCTGTCCAAGGATCAAGCGGCAGGCACCATCGCCTGGGACGGGGCGAAGTGCGTCAATTGCCTGCTGTGCACCGTCGGCTGCGCCTACGGCGGCATCGTGCACAACGCGCGCGCCGGCCACGTCGTCAAATGCGATATGTGCGCCGGCAGCGCCGCTGGGCAGCCGGCCTGCGTCGCCGCCTGCGACCAGGAGGCGCTGCGCTTCATCACCAGCGCCAACATCTACAACCAGGTCGGTGACCTCGAAGATCTGTTCGCGCCCGGCCTGTCCGGCTGCCAGGGCTGCAACACCGAATTGATCATGCGCCACACGCTGCGCCGCGTCGGCTCCGACACCGTGCTGGCGACGCCGCCGGGCTGCATCCCGGGCATGGGCGCGGTCGGCTACAACGGTCTGACCGGGACCAAGGTGCCGGTGTTCCATCCCCTGCTCACCAACACCGCCTCGATGCTGACCGGCATCAAGCGCCACTACAAGCGCCAGGGTCGCGAGGTGACGGCGATGGCGCTGGCCGGCGACGGCGGGGCCTCCGACGTCGGTTTCCAGTCGCTCTCCGGCGCCGCCGAACGTGGCGAGCAGATCCTGTTCGTCTGCGTCGACAACGAGGGCTACATGAACACCGGCATGCAGCGCTCTTCCTGCACGCCCTACGGGGCGTGGACCTCGACCACGCCGGTGGGCGAGCGCGGCCAAGGCAAGAGCCAGGACGCCAAGAACATGCCGGTGCTGATGATGATGCACAACTGCGCCTACGTCGCCACCGCCTCGACCGGCTTCATGGAAGACCTCTACGCCAAGCTAGACCGGGCCATCGCCGCATCGAAAGTCGGCTTCGCTTATCTGCACATCTACTCGCCGTGCACCACCGGCTGGCGCTTCCCCTCGCAGGACAACATCGAGGTGGCGCGCAAAGCCGTCGAGACCAACTTCGTCATGCTCTGGGAGTTCACCCCGGACAGCGGTCTGACGCTTTCGCGGCCGCTCGACAAGGCCAGGCCCCTGTCCGAATACCTCGAAGCCCAGGGCAAGTACCGCCACCTCTCGCCCGAGCAGATCACCCACATCGAGGCAAGCCTGGCGAAGAACGTCGCCTTCATCGAAAGGCTGGCGGCCAAGGCGGTGGCGGGCGCCTAGGGCGACGACGGTTCGGCTGGCGCAAACGGCGGTTCGCGCGGCCCGGCTGGAGGCAGGCCGTAGATCTGCCGCGCAGGGCTGCAAGATCGCTCGTGCCAACGGGGGAACAATCAGGCAGAATCGTCGCTCTTAGCCGCACGAGGAACGCACCATGGCGCAAAGCGATTTCGCTGAGCAGTTGGCGCTGGGCGACAAGCGCTTGTCCAGGGCGGATCCCTTGATGCGTCGCTTGATCAAGCGCCACGGACCCTGCGCCCTGGCACCGGCGTGGCGGCGGCCGCCGTTCGAAGCGCTGGTGCGGGCGATCATCTATCAGCAGTTGCACGGGAAGGCCGCGGCGACCATACTGCAACGGCTGATCGATCTCTTTCCCGATGCGCGATTCCCCACGCCAAGCCACCTGCTCGAAGCGAGCGACGAGGACTTGCGCGGCGTCGGCTTGTCGCGGCAGAAGAGCGGCTATCTGCGCGACCTGGCTTTGCGCACCGAGCAGGGCCTGGTGCCGCTACGGCGCGTCGGCCTCGCGCGCGCCAGCGACGAGGAAATCGTGGCGCGACTGACCGAGGTCAAAGGGATCGGCCGCTGGACCGTGGAGATGCTGCTGATCTTCACCCTGGGCCGATTGGACGTGCTGCCGGTCGACGATTTTGGTGTGCGCAAGGGCTACTCGCGCGCCACCGGCCGCGAAAGCCAGGTGAGTGCCGGCGAGTTGCACCAGATCGGCGAGGCTTGGGCGCCCTGGCGCAGCATCGCCGCCTGGTATCTGTGGCGCGAGTCGGAGGTGAAGTGATGGAAAGATCATTCAAGAGCGAAGTCGCCAAGCTGCGTTTAGGCCGCGGCCAGTTGTTCGAAGGCGAGGGCATCCTCGCCGTGACCAAGGCGCTGCTGCAAGCGGGGGTCTCCTACGTCGGTGGCTACCAGGGCGCGCCGGTATCGCACCTGATGGACGTGCTGGCCGACGCCGGCGAGGTGCTCGCCGAACTCGGCGTGCATTTCGAATCCTGCGGCAACGAAGCCGGCGCGGCGGCGATGCTCGCCGCCTCGATCAACTATCCGCTGCGCGGCGCCGTCACCTGGAAGTCGGTGGTCGGCACCAACGTCGCGTCCGACGCGCTGTCCAATCTGTCCTCCGCCGGGGTGGTCGGCGGCGCCCTGATCATCATCGGCGAGGACTACGGCGAGGGCGCCTCGATCATCCAGGAGCGCAGCCATTCCTTCGCTCTCAAGTCGCAGATGTGGTTGCTCGATCCGCGCCCCAACCTGCCCTCGATCGTGGCCATGGTGGCGAAGGGTTTCGAACTGTCCGAGGCGAGCAACACGCCGGTGATGCTCGAGTTGCGCATCCGCGCCTGCCATGTGCACGGCAGCTTCGTCTGCGAGGACAACGTCAGTCCGAAGATCTCCGGCCTGGCGAAGCTCAGCACGCCGGTGTTCGACCACGGTCGCATCCCGCTGCCGCCAAGCAACTACGCCCAGGAGCGGCACAAGATCGCGGTGCGCATGCCGGCGGCGCTGGCCTTCATCGCCGAGCACCAGCTCAACGAATTCTTCGCCGGCGACCTGCGCGACGTCGGCATCGTCGTCCAGGGGGGCCTCTACAACACCCTGATCCGCGCCCTGCAGCAGCTCGACCTGGCCGACACCTACGGCGTCTCGCGCCTGCCGCTCTACGTGCTCAACGTCACCTATCCGCTGTTGCCGGAGGAGCTGACCCGCTTCTGTGCGGACAAGCGCGCCGTGCTGGTGGTGGAGGAGGGTCAGCCGGCCCACCTCGAGGACGCGATCAACGTCATCCTGCGCCGCGCCGCTCTCCCGGCGCAGGTGATCGGCAAGGACGTGCTGCCCCTGGCCGGCGAGTACACCGGTGAGGTGGTGCTGGGCGGCGTCGTGCGCTTCCTCAAGATCACCCAGCCCGACGGCGTCGTTCAGGACCAGATCGACGCCGTGCTCGACGCGATCCAGGCAGCGCGCTCGCGCGCCGCCGAACTGCTCGGGGCGCCGGTGCCGACGCGCCCGCCCGGCTTCTGCATCGGCTGTCCGGAACGGCCGGTGTTCTCCGCCCTGAAGCTGGTCGATCGCGAACTGGGCGGCATCCACCTGAGTTCCGACATCGGTTGCCACACCTTCTCCACCCTGCCGCCCTTCAACCTCGGCAACACGGTGGCGGGCTACGGCCTGTCGCTCGCCGCCGCCGCCGGGATCGGTCCCAATTTCGGCAAGCGTGTCCTCACTGTCATGGGCGACGGCGGTTTCTGGCACAGCGGCCTGTCCTCGGGCGTGGCCAACGCCCTGTTCCGCAACGACGACGGCGTCCTGCTGATCATGGAGAACGGCTACACCTCGGCCACCGGCACCCAAAACATTCCCTCGACCCCCGGCCTGCAGATCCAGGACGGCACCGCTATCAGCATCGAGAAGACCCTGC
>JAHFRE010000074.1 GCA_023258955.1 Sterolibacterium sp. | reverse complement strand
GCCGTGTCGCTTCGCACATCTCTGTACGCCACAAAGAGCACCAAGATCAACATAATCCAGAATAATGCCATTCCGATCGTGCCTATGCCCATTGTGCCCAGCCCTGAGTGCCATCCATATCTGACCATCTCTTCCCACATAATTGCCGTCCCATGTTGTGTGTCAGCGCCAATGCGGCACCGAACCTAAACAGGCGCGCCATACAATCCGGCCCACTTTGGCTGCGCTGAACAATTGTTCACCGCATTTACGATTGACTATTGGAATGAACAATTGTTCCCGCGTCCTTGGAACCCACTTGATGACGGTTGATCCCATGCAAGGAAACCCGCAGCGGCGAGGATAGTCCGTGCAATCTGACGGCCCCCGGTGCACCGAATCCAAGCCGCGAGGCAAAATTATCTCTATCGTTCCGAAGGCGCGCCAATGCGCCTTGCATTAGTGCGGCTGGGAATCTCCATCGACATTGCAGCCTGCAACAAGACTCGCCGTCGCGCGTGGCACGCGATGCGGTGACGGTCATAATCAGCGTTTTGAGACGCCCCGGCTGTGCCGACCAGGGACATTCGCTGAAGTGATCCGCCGTGCTAGCAATGCACCTTTGCCCGATTTCTTTACTTCGTACATCAAACTGTCGGCAGCCTTTAACATTTCAGAAAAGGAACGATCGATTTCTCCAAACCACGCAACACCCAAGCTCGCGCCTACAGGCGAAAATTGCTGCAACGCGGCGTTTGCCACAGCTGAGAGTTTGCGCACGGTGTCGACCGTCGCATCAAATTCGATCTCGGGCAGTAGAATCGCAAACTCGTCGCCTCCCAGCCTCGCCACTCGGTCGCTTGAGCGTAATACGCCAGACAGCGCACGGGCCGTCGCCTGCAGTGCGGCATCTCCGACTCCGTGCCCTCGCTTGTCGTTGAGTGTTTTAAAATTGTCGAGATCAATGAATACGACGGCTATCGGATGGGCATAGCGTTTGGCTCGCTCTATTTCCGTGGCCCCAACCTCTAGAAAGGCCCGCCTATTTTGCAAGCCGGTGAGTGCGTCTTGACTGGCTCGCTCATATTCTCTAGTCAATTGTGCTCGAACTAGTGCTGTAAGCAGTGCGACCAAATTGTAGGTGATCAGCCGCGCGGCGAAGTTTGTCCAAGGAATCCACGCAGCGCTGAACTGCCGCTCCAGAACAATATCTGTGGCACCCCACATCGAGGCTGCCAGCGAGGCCATGAGCACGCCGCTTGCCGTGCCTCCGATCCAGGCAATGACCAGCACCGGCAGCAAGGCAAATGATGCGAACGCGAGTTCCGCGTCTGTTTCTGACCGAATAGCGCCCAGGAACACAATCACACCAACACAGACGGCCCAGACCGTCAGCCGACGCCAGCCCGTCCACGTAGTTCCCGCCAGCAACGCTTCCGTGCCAAACCAGGTCATCGGGTCAGCGATCCCGAAAAAGCGATGACGCAATCTAACGTGCGCCAGTCCGTATCGCTGATTCGGGGATTGTCTTGCGCCCCTGTTGATCCGTCCTGAGTCGGTCTCCTCCACGTTGAATGCGTTCGGCACGAGCCAGCCTAACACCTGGTACGACCATCCTGTTTGTCGCGTAAAGAACGCCAGCCAATTGCGTCCAACTCCGTTGCCAGTTGGCCTTGGGTCGACTCTTCTAGTGTGTTCGCGATGAGGCTTGCTCGCATATCGAGATCGAGGTCACGCCAACGTAGTGTCAATTGGGGACAGCCCTATTTGGCAAGTTTGCTAGGACGACTAAAGTGCGAGCGCCAGAATTCTTCGACGGCATGGTGAATCTGTTGACGGTCTTCGGGCGACACCTGCTGCAGTTGTTGTGTGCGTATCGGCGTGACCAATATTTGTGAGTCGGGACCATCGAAGCGCTCCATATGTTCCTTGGCTCGGGACCCATTCCTGGTTTCATGACTTGCGGGCCTTGCGTCGCTGTTCGTAGGTAGAGCGGCTGCAAAAGCCAAACATGCACAAACGATCCGAAAGCGATATTTCATTGGAACTTTCCTGATGCCCTTATCAACATGGAAACCAATGCGCATGAAGCGAATTGTGACGCTCCTGTGTAACGGCGCTGTTAGACGCGCAAAATAGTTGTAAGCAACAGTAACCAGCAGGCATCCACACTTTGAAAACAAGGGGCGGTTGCAACGCCAAGCCACCTTCTTCCGCACCGAAGGTGCCGTTGGTGAATGGCGTCAAGAAACTAGTGCAGTTTGGTGTCCACGGAACGAAGGATTTGGCGCTATGTGGTTCTACTTTCGCTGCCAAATAGCCTGTTTTCGGCTACTTCTGGATGGCAGCCTTCTGCTTTTCGGGCCATTTCCTAATCGCCGAGGCGGTCCCTGGATGCCCGTTGTAAGAAGCTAAGGCGGCAGCCGTCATACCTTTCATGTCATGTCGCTTTGGATCAGCCCCATGCTCTAGGAGTAGCTCGGCCATACTCACCTGACCGGTTGCTGCCGCCAAATGCAATGCCGTATCGCCTGCATCATTCTGTACATCAGGCTTAGCCCCCTTGGATAGAAGCATCTTCGCCACTTCTTGCCCACCAGCGATCACCGCGGCCTGGAGGGGTGTCATGCCCGCAGAGTCCCTCACATCCACGCTACTCCCTCTGTCGATTAGCAAGCCAGTCACTTGTTCATGATGGCAAAACGCGGCAGCAAAGAGGGGCGTTCTTCCTAGCGAGTCCTTTGCCCCGATATCGCCCCCCGTTTCTAGGAATTTTCTAACTCGCTGAAGTTCTCCGGCGCTAACGGATCCAAAAAGCTCGGCCTCATTTGCGCTAAGGCGTCCTATAGGCGAGAAACACTTCTCGGCCATTCTTTGTGTCGCCGTTCCAGACTCGGCAATCGATGACGCATTTCCGGATACTGACTCCCCGCAGGAGCAAAGGCTAACAATGACGAAGGCAAGCAGCGAGACCAACTGAATCCGGTGCAGCTTGTTCGTGACCATGGACCGTTCCCTTGACCGATGGGTAGCCTGAATGGATAACTTGGCGCCTAGCGTAGCATCTCTCTAGGGATTGCGCGGCGCACGCTTGCTCGATAGTGCAACGTGTTCGAACCACCCTTCTCTGCGCTACATAGCGAAAACCTGCCGTTGGGTCGGCAATCCCCTTCTACGATGGCTTGCACGAGCACGATTCGTTACAGAACTTTTACAGAATAGCAGACGACGCGAGAATGGCGTTCAACGCGTCGTCCATGCGATCAGGGAGAAGCACCTACTCCCCTACGCCCTTCCCATTACAAAAGATCTGAGCCAGCTATGGCACAGAGCCCAAGCTATTTCACTTTGTGTTCAAAGTCCACACGGCGGTTTTCCTGCCAGCACTTCTCTTCATGACATGTTGCGCGGGGCTTCTCCTTGCCATAGCTAACAGCCTCGAGACGGCTATCGGGAACACCGAGAATTATCAGTGCCTTCCTTACGGCCTCCGCGCGCTTTTGGCCGAGTGCCAGGTTGTATTCCGAACTGCCGCGCTCATCGGCGTTGCCCGATAGCATTACCATGTCCTTCGGCGTTTGGGTGATAAATTCCGCCTGTTGTTTGAGCACGCCTTGAAACTCCTGCTTAACAGTGAAGTCATCAAAATCGAAATAGATGCTCTTCTTCGCCAACTCCTGGATCATCCTCGCCTGCTTTGCCGCTGCGCTCTCTGTTGGCGCTATCGGTGCTACAACAACAGGCGCCGGCGGCGCCGCCTTTGGTGCCGGCTGAGGTGTTTCCACTGCCTTCTGTGGCGTGGAAGAGCATGCGGCGAGCAGGATACAGACAAGTGTTGCCGAAATGCCGATCTTCATGGTTTCCCCTTTTGTTGAACTTTCTGATTGTACAACGGTCCATCAACGGTTGCGCTGTTGTCGCACGGTGCTGCTGAATCAACTCTGAAAAGCAAATCGCTCGATCGACCAACTCTGGGTTGAAACACGCTGACCTGCCTCGGTGCGGGTTATTTTTCTCACGTCCCGACCGGTGCAGATCGCAATAAGCGGGGACTTCTATTAAAAATCATGATGCTCATGGAAACTACTCCGTTGGATGGAGTCGCTGGACACGGATGTTTATACGACTACGCCGCCCTAGATTGGTTCGGTCTAGGGCTAATATTCTTGGTGCTAGTTTTCGCGTTGATCCCAAGACTCTGTTTAGCAGCAGATCCAGATCGTTGGAGTGCTCCCCCTACACCGCTGATTTTGGTTAAAGGGCCCAATTTGGCGATCGCGCATGCCCCAGGTTCCGGGAGATCAGGACAGGTTGAGGCCCCCAGTACGGGGTCTGCGAACATCCCGCTGCCCTCGCGCGACACTCCTGGGCCAGAAATACCTACCGTTGAGGCTCCCACTTCGCTCGAAGCCGGTCCAATTCGGACGAGCAATGGCAACAACATCTATTTCGCTCATGGCGCCATTCAACTGACGGACTCGGCAATGGGCCTGATTAGTCGTCATGCAGAGCGACTGCTTGCCAACCCAAGATTGGTCGTTACCCTTTGCGGCTATGCGGAAAATTTCTCAAGCAGTTCCTACAGCATCGCCTTGGGCCAACTGCGTGCCCAGGCCGTGCGAGACCAGCTGCTGGCGCTAAAAGTGGCGACCTCGCAAATACGGATTACAAGTTTCGGTCACGAAACCTTTCCATCCGGTCCCTGCTTGACCGAGCTATGCCGCGCTTCGTACCGCCGCGTCGAGTTCCGCTACCCAAACGCGGAGCGAGGAAAATAGAGATGGCCTTGTCAATTCATTGCGCAAGTTGCGGCTAGATACGGATACGACGTGCTGCAGGGCTTTGGACCGGCTCATCCTTTGATATCGCGAATCAGCGTTCGCGCAGGGCGTCGTATTTGGCCTTTATCACGGGTTTGAGCAAGTAGGCGAGAACTGACTTTTTGCCGGCGCGGATGTGGACCGTGGCAAGCATGCCAGGGATGATGAAGAGGGGCTTTTCCGGAATTCCCAGCGAGTTCTTGTCCGAGGTCCGGTCTGGAGTGGTCCCATAGCGCGACCGTCAGGTATGGAGCTGGGGTGCTTGATAGGACCTGGCCGGGTCCTGTCCAAAGGAAGCGCCACATCGCCGACCTCTGGGTAGGAAGCAATCGCCGTGCATCTTGAGCCTCCGCTTCGGCAGGGCAGGCTCCACCGGTGAGGGTCAGCGATCGATCTTCTCCGGTGACGGCAATGGGTCGTGAAGAGAGACTGGCAAACTTGAAAGACGGACGCTGAGACAGGATTGCCGCCAACGACGTAGCACGCTGCCGATCGACACAGGAATCCTGACTAGCTTGCCAGCCATCTTGCGAAGCGGCATAATCCCCCCGGTCGCAGGGAGAGCATGGCGTTGACCGCCATCGCCGAAGGCGCAATACCCGAAATCGCTCAGGCACAAGAACCGGCGACGCAGCAAGAATCTGGAGAGCGATGGGACGAGTCCCCCGACGGGACCGCTTCCATCCACCGAAGGGGCACGCGGCAGGGTTCGTCAAAAACCCACGGCCGCAATCTCTCAGGTACCAAGGACAGATGGGGTGAGGCCCAGCCTCGCCCGATCAACGCACTCGGTCCTCGGTCAAATGGGAAAACGCACCCCGCTCTACGACACCCACGCTCGCGCAGGCGCCAAGCTGGTCGACTTCGCCGGGTGGGACATGCCCATCCACTACGGCTCGCAGCTCGAGGAGCACTTCCGCGTGCGCCGCGACGCCGGCATGTTCGACGTATCGCACATGCTGGCGGTCGACCTGATCGGTGGCGAAGCCGCGGCCTTCCTCGGCCGCCTGCTGGCCAACGACGTGGCCAAGCTGAAGAGCGCCGGTCGCGCGCTTTACTCCTGCATGCTCAATCCGGCGGGCGGCGTCATCGACGATCTGATCGTCTATTTCTTCGGTCCCAGTCACTACCGCTTGGTGGTCAACGCCGGCACCGCAGAAAAAGACCTGGCCTGGATGGCCCGGCAGCTCGCCGACTCGGAGCTCGAGTTGCAGCTCACGCCGCGCCACGACCTGGCAATGATCGCGGTGCAGGGACCGCAAGCGCGCGAGCGCCTGTGGCAGGCTTATCCCGGCACGCGCGAAGCGAGTTCGGTCCTGGCGCCATTCAACGCCGCCTTTGATGGCGACTGGTTGATCGCCCGCACCGGCTACACCGGCGAGGACGGCTTCGAGCTGGCGCTGCCCACCGAGCAGGCCGCCGACGTCTGGGCGCAGCTCGCCGCGGCGGGCGTCGCCCCCTGCGGCCTCGGCTGTCGCGACACCCTGCGCCTCGAAGCCGGGATGAACCTCTACGGACAGGACATGGACGAGACCGTCACCCCGCTCGAGTCCGGCCTGGCCTGGACCGTGGCGCTCGCGGATGCGCGCGACTTCGTCGGCAAGGCCGCCCTGCTCAAGCAAAAACCTACGCGCCAGCTGCTGGGCCTGGTGCTCAGCGAGCGCGGCGTCTTGCGCGCCCACCAGCAGGTGGCAACCGAACAGGGCCCGGGCGAGATCACCAGCGGCAGCTACTCGCCGGTGCTCGAACAAGGCATCGCCCTGGCCCGCCTGCCCGCAGGCGTCGCCACCGGCGACGTGGTGCGCGTAGACATCCGCGGCAAGCTGCACGCGGCGCGCGTGGTCAAGCCGCCCTTCGTGCGCAACGGCAAGGCAATGATTTGAATCCCTCCAGGAGAGCAAGATGAACGTTCCGGCAAACCTCAAGTACGCCAAGTCCCACGAATGGGCCCGCCTCGAAGCCGATGGCCTGGTAACCGTCGGCATCACCGACCACGCCCAGGAAGCGCTCGGCGACATCGTTTTCATCGAGTTGCCGACGCTGGGCAAAGCCGTCAAAGCCGGCGCCGAATGCGCCGTGGTCGAGTCGGTGAAGGCAGCCTCGGACATCTACGCGCCGCTGTCGGGCGAGGTGGTGGCGATCAACCAGGCCGCCGCCGACAGCCCGGAGAGCGTGAACCAGGACGCTTACGCCAACTGGCTGTTCAAGCTCAAGCCCAGCGACGCCGCCGGCGAGATGGCAGCCCTGCTCGACGCCGACGCCTACGCCAAGGCCGCCGCGAGCGACCACTGAGCGGGAGGCCCGACGTGAATCCAGCCAGGCTCGCCGAACTCGAAGCGGGCGACGAATTCGTCGCCCGCCACATAGGCCCACGCGAGACTGACATCGCGACCATGCTCGCGGCCATCGGCGCGACGAGCCTCGATCAACTGATCGCGCAAACGGTGCCCGCGGCGATCCGCCTGACGCAGCCGCTGGCCCTGCCGCCGGCCATGCCCGAGCACGAAGCGCTGGCGGCCTTGCGCGCCATGGCAGAGAGGAACCAGGTCAACAAATCGCTGATCGGCATGGGCTATCACGACTGCCTGCTGCCGGCGGTGATCCAGCGCAACCTGCTGGAAAGCCCCGCCTGGTACACCGCCTACACCCCCTACCAGGCGGAGATCTCCCAGGGCCGGCTGGAGGCCCTGCTCAACTTCCAGCAATTGATCATCGATCTGACCGGCCTGCCGCTGGCCAACGCCTCGCTGCTCGACGAGGCGACCGCCGCCGCCGAGGCGATGAGCATGGCGCGGCGCCTGAGCAAGGTCGCCGCCGATGCCTTCTTCGTGGACGTCGACTGCTTTCCCCAGACCCTCGACGTGTTGCGCACGCGGGCGAACTATTTCGGCTTCGAGCTGATCGTCGGCAAAGCCGAGGAGGTCGCAACGCACGAGGTGTTCGGCGCCCTCTTCCAGTATCCGGGAGACAGCGGCGAAGTGGTCGATCTCTCGGCTGCGATTGCCGCCGCCCGCGAGCGCGGCGCCATCGTCGCCGTCGCCAGCGACCCGATGGCCCTGGTGCTGCTCAAGTCGCCCGGTGCCATGGGCGCCGACATCTGCCTTGGTTCGGCGCAGCGCTTCGGCGTGCCGCTGGGCTTCGGCGGGCCGCACGCAGCCTTCTTCGCCTGCCGCGATGAACACAAGCGTGCCGCCCCCGGGCGCCTAATCGGCGTCTCGAAGGACGCGCGCGGCAAGCGTGCCCTGCGCATGGCGCTGCAGACGCGCGAGCAGCACATCCGCCGCGAGAAGGCCAACTCCAACATCTGCACGGCGCAGGTGCTGCTCGCCAACATCGCCGGCATGTACGCCGTGTACCACGGCCCGGAGGGCCTGCGCCGCATCGCCGCCCGCATCCATCGCCTGACCGCCATCGCCGCGGCCGGGCTGCGCGAAGCCGGCATCCAGGTATCGACCCAGCGCTGCTTCGACACCCTGCGCCTGGCACTCGGTGATCGGGCGGAGCCCGTGTACCGCGCGGCGCTGGCGGCGGGCTACAACCTGAGGCGCGTCGACCCGCAGACGCTGAGCCTGGCGGTGAACGAGACGACCAGCCGCGCCGACATCGTCCGCTTGCTGCAAATCATCGGCGGCACAGCGACCGACATCGAGGCGCTGGACGCGCAGGTGGCCGCAGCCGACGCCACGCTGCCGGCATCGCTGCTGCGCCAGGACGCGATCCTGGCGCAGCCGGTGTTCAACAGCCATCACAGCGAGACGCAGCTGCTGCGCTACCTGCGCGCCCTGCAGAACCGCGATCTGGCCCTCGATCAGGCGATGATTCCGCTCGGTTCTTGCACCATGAAGTTGAACGCCGCGGCCGAGATGATGCCGATCACCTGGCCGGAGTTCGCCGACCTCCATCCCTACGCGCCGCTGGATCAGGCCCAGGGCTATCTGGAGATGATTGCCAGCCTCGAGGCGAGCCTCCTGGCCATCACCGGTTTCGACGCCATCTCGCTGCAGCCCAACGCCGGCAGCCAGGGCGAGTACGCCGGCCTGGTCGCCATCCGCCGCTACCACGCCAGCCGTGGTCAGCAGCAACGCAACGTCTGTCTGATCCCCAGGTCGGCGCACGGCACCAACCCGGCCACCGCAATCATGGCCGGCCTGGAGGTGGTGGTGGTCGACTGCGACGAGGCCGGCAACGTGGCGCTGGCCGACCTCGAAGCGAAGGCGGCCGAGCACGCGGACAAGCTCGCCTGCCTGATGATCACCTATCCGTCGACCCACGGCGTGTTCGAGGAGACGATCAAGGATATCTGCGCTGCCGTGCACCGCCACGGCGGTCAGGTCTATATGGATGGCGCCAACCTCAACGCCCAGGTCGGCCTCACCTCGCCGGCCGCGATCGGTGCCGACGTCGCCCACTTGAACCTGCACAAGACCTTCTGCATCCCGCACGGCGGTGGCGGTCCCGGCATGGGGCCGATCGGCTGTCGCGCCCATCTCGCACCCCACCTGCCCGGGCACGCGGTGCAGCCGCCGCCGGGGCCGGCCGCGCGCCAAGGAGCCGTCGCCGCGGCGACGTGGGGCTCGGCGTCGATACTGCCGATCACCTGGATGTACATCGCCATGATGGGCGGGGCCGGTCTCAAGAGAGCCACCGAGGTGGCCATACTCAACGCCAACTACCTGGCGGCGCGACTGCAGCCGCACTACCCGGTGCTCTACGTCGGCAGCCAGGGGCGGGTCGCCCACGAGTGCATCATCGACCTGCGCGCGATCAAGGCCGCCACCGGTGTCAGCGAGACCGACGTCGCCAAGCGGCTGATGGACTACGGCTTCCACGCACCGACGGTGAGCTTCCCGGTGGCCGGCACGCTGATGATAGAGCCGACCGAATCCGAGGACTTGGCCGAGCTCGAGCGCTTCGTCGCTGCGCTATTGGCCATCCGCGAAGAGATTCGCATGGTGGAGCGCGGCGCCTATCCGGCGGACGACAATCCCCTGAAGCGGGCGCCGCACACCCAGGCCGACCTCGCCGACGGCCACTGGGATCGTCCCTACAGCCGCGAGACGGCCGCCTTTCCCCTGCCCTGGATCGCCGCCAACAAGTTCTGGCCGACGGTCAATCGCATCGACGACGTCTGGGGCGACCGCAATCTCTGCTGCTCTCTGGAGTAGACGACCCTCCCCCCGCCCCCCTCCCCCCGGGAGGGGGTGACGGTTGTTCGTCCCTATGGGACTCCATGTCCTACGCTGCGCAGCGAACGGTAGGCGATGAAGCCGACGGCCATGGTCGCCAGGCCGCAGCCGACCAGGGTGGTGGGCACGCCGACGCTGTGCGCGATCGCGCTCACCGTCAGGCTGCCCAGCGGCGCCACGCCGAGGAAGGCCATCGAGAAGATGGCCATCACGCGACCGCGGTAGGCGTCGTGCAGTTCGGTCTGCACCAGGGTGTTGGAGCCGGCGATCACCAGGATGATCGAGGCACCCATCACCATGACGATCGGGAAGGCAAGAAATAGCTCGCGGTTGGCTGCGAACAGCGACAGCGCCGCGCCGGTCACCATGACTGCGGCGAACACCCGCCGCTGCAGGCGCTCGGTGCTGGTGCGACTGGCCAGGTAGAGGCTGGCGACGAGCGAGCCGGCGCCCGAGCTGCCGACCAACGCGCCGAAGACGCGCGCGTCGCCACCGAGAATCTCCCGGGCGAAGAGTGGCATCAGCACCAGGTAGGGCGTGACCAGAAAGCTCACCGTCGCCACGACCAGCAGCTGACCGCGGATCTTGCGCTGCGACAGGGCGTAGGCGAAGCCATCGCGCAGCGCGGCGAGAGCGGATCCGGCCTGGGCCAGCCTGGCCGGGGCTTTGATCGCCAGCAGGGCGAGCAACACGGCGAGGTAGGACGCGGCGTTCACCAGAAAGCAGACTTCCTCGCCGAAGGCCGCGAGCACGAAGCCGGCCAGGGTCGGGCCGACGAAGCGGGTGGCGTTCATCAGCAACGAATTGAGGGCGATGGCGTTGGGCAGGTCTTCGCGCCTATCGACCAGCTGCACCGAAAACGCCTGGCGCGTCGGAATGTCCAGGGCGTTGATGCAACCGAGCACGAAGGCGAGCCCGACCAGCCAGGGCACCGTCACCCAGCCGCGCCAGGTCAGGAAGGCCAGCAGCAGGGCCTGGGCCATGGCCAACGACTGCGAGATCATCATCAGCCGGCGCCGGTCGAAACGATCGCTCATGACGCCGCCGAACGAGCCCAAGAGCAGTATCGGGATCTGGGTGGCGAAACCGATCAGACCCAGCACCACGGCCGAATTCGACAAGCGGTAGGCGAGCCAGCTCATGGCGATCTGCTGCATCCAGGTGCCGGCCAGCGAAACCAGTTGGCCGGCGAAATAGATGCGGTAGTTGCGCGAGGTCAGGGCGCGAGAAAACAGGGCGGGGAAGAAGCTCATCGGCTGCTCAAGTGCGATTGCAGCGGCCGAGTGTACACGTTCCCGCACGCGGCGCTGCCGAACCGTCTAAAATTGCCGGCTTCTCAGCGCAGCGAGGCATCGCATGGCCCAATACGTATTCACGATGAACCGCGTCGGCAAGATCGTGCCGCCGAAGCGGCAGATCCTCAAGGACATCTCGCTGTCCTTCTTCCCCGGCGCCAAGATCGGCGTGCTCGGTTTGAACGGCTCGGGAAAATCGACGGTGCTGAAGATCATGGCCGGCCTCGACACCGAGATCGAGGGCGAAGCCGTGCCCATGCCCGGCATCAAGATCGGCTACCTGCCGCAGGAGCCGCAGCTCGATCCGCAGCAGACGGTGCGCCAGGCGGTCGAAGAAGGCATGGGCGAGGTGCTGCAGGCGCAGGCCAAGCTCGACGCGATCTACGCCGCCTACGCCGAACCCGACGCCGACTTCGACCAACTCGCCGCCGAGCAGGCCAAGTACGAGGCGGTGCTGGCCACCGCGGGAACCGATCTCGAGCATCAGTTGGAGATCGCCGCCGACGCCCTCGGCCTGCCGCCCTGGGAGGCCAAGATCGCGCCGCTCTCCGGCGGCGAGAAGCGCCGCGTGGCGCTGTGCCGGCTGCTGCTGTCCAAGCCCGACATGCTGCTGCTCGACGAACCGACCAACCACCTCGACGCCGAATCGGTGGAATGGCTGGAGCAGTTCCTGACGCGCTTCCCCGGCACCGTGGTCGCCGTCACCCACGACCGCTACTTCCTCGACAACGCCGCCGAATGGATCCTCGAGCTCGATCGCGGCCGCGGCATCCCCTGGAAGGGCAACTACTCGTCCTGGCTGGAGCAGAAGGAGCAGCGCCTGGAAACCGAGGCGAAGCAGGAAGACGCGCACATGAAGGCGATGAAGCAGGAGCTGGAGTGGGTGCGGCAGAGCCCCAAGGCGCGGCAGGCGAAGAGCAAGGCGCGGCTGGCCCGCTTCAACGAACTGTCCTCCGACGAGTACCAGAAGCGCAACGAGACCCAGGAGATCTTCATCCCGGTGGCCGAGCGCCTCGGCAATCAGGTGATCGAGTTCAAGGAGGTGTCGAAGGGCTTCGGCGAGCGTCTGCTGATCGACAAGCTGTCCTTCTCGGTGCCACCGGGCGCCATCGTCGGCATCATCGGCCCCAACGGCGCCGGCAAGTCGACCCTGTTCCGCATGATCGCCGGCCAGGAGCAGCCGGATTCGGGCGAGGTGGTGGTCGGCCCAACGGTGAAGATCGCCTACGTCGAGCAGACCCGCGACGCGCTCGCCGACGCCAAGACGGTGTTCGAGGAGATCTCCGGCGGCGCCGACATCCTCACCGTCGGCCGCTTCGAGACGCCCTCGCGCGCCTACATCGGCCGCTTCAACTTCAAGGGCGGCGACCAGCAGAAGCTGGTCGGCAATCTCTCGGGCGGCGAGCGCGGCCGCCTGCACCTGGCCAAGACCCTGATCGCCGGCGGCAACCTGCTGCTACTGGACGAGCCGTCCAACGACCTCGACGTGGAGACCCTGCGCGCCCTCGAAGACGCGCTGCTGGAGTTCGCCGGTTGCGTGCTGGTGATCAGCCACGACCGCTGGTTTCTCGATCGCATCGCCACCCACATCCTCGCCTGCGAGGGCGACTCGCAATGGACCTTCTACAACGGCAACTACCAGGACTACGAGGCCGACAAGAAGAAGCGACTGGGAGAAGAAGGGGCGAAGCCCAAACGCATCCGCTACAAGCCCATCAGCCATTAACACGTATCAGGTGCTAGCACGTATCAGGTGCTAGCGGCGGCGAGCATCGCCTGGCGCGTGGCGGGCGTCTCCAGGCTGATCCGGCCCAGGACCCCATCGCGGTAGTCCTGCAGCAGGGTCGCCGCCGCCTTCTCGAAGTCGGCCTCGCCACCCTTCAGGCGAAAGCCACGCTTCTTCGCCACCGCCTCGATCACCCCCGGGGCGTCGACCCGACCGGGATCGAGGCCGTAGCGCGCGGCGAGCAAGGCCGGATAGCGCTCGAGCAGGAGCCGCGCGAGAAAGATCGCCACCTCGGTGTCGATCACGGCGTTGCGGCCGATCGCGTGGCTGGCGGCGAGCATGAAACCGTCGCTGTCGTGGGCGATCTTTGGCCACATCAGGCCCGGGGTATCGACCAGCACCATCTTCGAACCGAGATCCAGGCGCTGCTGCGCCTTGGTCACCGCCGGTTCGTCGCCGACCTTGGCGATGCGTTTCTTGAGCAACGCGTTGATCAGGGTCGACTTGCCGACGTTGGGTATGCCCATGATCATCATGCGCAGCGGCTTCAGCAGGGTGCCGCGGTGCGGCGCCACGCCCTGCGCCAGGCCGGGGATCTTCGCCGCATCGCCGGGCTTCTTGCACGAAAGGGCGACGGCGGTGACGCCCTTCTCCTTGGCGTAGAAGGCCAGCCAGGCGCTGGTCACCGCCGGATCGGCAAGATCGGCCTTGTTCAGCACCTTGAGGCAGGGACGCTGGCGGTGCCGGCGCAACTCCTCGACCATCGGGTTGCGGCTGGCCTCGGGCAGGCGCGCGTCGAGAACCTCGATCACCACATCGGTGTCGGCCATGGTCTCGGCGGCCTTCTTGCGCGCCGCCACCATATGGCCGGGAAACCACTGTATCGCCATCGATCAGCTATCCGGGGCTAGCGCGGCGTCACGTGGATGCCGCCGGTGGCGAGAAAGATCTCGCGCAGGAAGCAGAGCAGGCCGACGATCAAGGCCAGCATGGCGACGATGAACAAGACGGCGATGCCGGCGGAGACATCGACGGCGACGATGGCACCGACGAACAGCGTCGCGATGACGACGCAGATCAGCAAGGCGCCGGCGGTGCACAGGCTGATGGCGCGATGGATCAGCCGCGCCCGATCGGCGAGGATGCCCATCTCGACCTCGACCGAATCGGCGGCGAGACCCTCGAGCACGCGAAAACGGTCGACCACGCGGCCGAGGCGGTTGACCAGGACCGAGAGGATGGCGCCGATACCGGTGAGGAGAAAAACCGGCGCCACCGCCAGTTGGATGACGTGGACGACGGTGCTGACGTCGCTGGAGAGCTGCATGATGCCGCCATTCTACCGTCGGCGCACGGCGGTAGTGGCATAATCCCGCCTTTTCCCGCCGCGGGACCGAGGAGCTTCAGTGAGCCAGAACAAGATACGCGTGGGCATTCCCAAGGGCAGCCTCGAGCAGACCACCCAAAAACTGTTCGTGCGCGCCGGTTACGACCTGCGCATCTCGGGTCGCTCCTATTACCCGGGCATCGACGACGCCGAGATCGAGTGCATCCTGATCCGCCCGCAGGAGATGGCGCGCTACGTCGGCCAGGGCATCCTCGACTGCGCCATCACCGGCCTCGACTGGATCATGGAGAACAACGCCGACGTGGTCGAACTGGCCGACCTCAAAGCGCCCTGGCCCAACTACGGCGTGGTGCGCTGGGTGATGGCCGCCAAGGAGGACTCGCCCTTCCAGAGCGTCAAGGATCTCGCCGGCCGACGCATCGCCACCGAGGCGGTGGGCATGACCCGGCGCTTCCTGGCCGAGCACGGGGTGGACGCCCAGGTGGAGTTCTCCTGGGGCGCCACCGAGGTCAAGCCGCCGATACTCGCCGACGCCATCGTCGATGTCTCGGAGACCGGCTCCTCCTTGCGCGCCAACAACCTCAAGGTGATGCACGTGGTGTTGGAGAGCACGCCGCGCTTCATCGCCTGCCCCGCGGCCTTAGCCGAGCCCTGGAAGAAGGCCAAGATCGAGCGCCTGTTGATGCTGTTGAAAGGTGCGATCGCCGCCGCCACCCGGGTGCTGCTGGCGATGAACCTGCCGCGCGCCAAGCTGCCGGCGGTGATGGCCCTGCTGCCGGCACCGGCGACACCCACGGTGTCCACCCTGGCCGATCCCGACTGGGTGGACCTGTCCGCCGTGGTCGAGGAAAAACGCGTCAGGGATCTGATCCCGCAACTCCACGCCGTCGGCGCCCGCGGCATCATCGAGCTGCCGCTGAACAAGATCGTCGATTGAGCGTGGAAAGAAGCTTCGGGCCGCTGCGCTTCCTGCCCGGCGGAAACGGCGGCAAGTATCCCTATTCCAATTCGCTCTACGTCGAGGGCGCCGGGGTGCTGATCGACGCCGGCGCCGATAGCCAGGCCTACCGCCGGCTGCTGGACGGCCCCGGGGTCAAAGAGCTGTGGCTGAGCCACTGGCACGAGGACCACATCACCGAACTCGATCTGTTCGCCGCGCTGCCGCTCGCCCAACACCAGGCCGAGGCCGAGGTGCTCGGCGACGTCGACACCTGCATGGACTGGTACGGCATCGACAAGCCGGAGTTCCGCGACTACTGGCGCGCCAACCTGGCCGACAATTTCAAGTTCAAGCCGCGCCGGGCGACGCGCTACCTCGCCGACGGCGAGGTGATCGACCTGGGCAGCTGCTCGGTCGAGGTGATCCACACCCCGGGTCACACCCCGGGCCACTGCGCCTTCTTCTTTCGCGAACCGGCGGTGCTGTTCATGGGCGACTA
>JAHFRE010000274.1 GCA_023258955.1 Sterolibacterium sp. | reverse complement strand
AGCCGCCCTGGCCGGCGGCGATCGAGCAGCTCTGTCGCTGGTACGAAGAGCAGCTGGAACGGTTGTTCGAGGACGCAGCGGTGCGGCAGGCCGACATCGAGCAGCTGTCGCGGATCGCCGCCACCTATCCGAATCGCGAACGCTTCCTCACCGAACTCACCCTCGATCCGCCCGACGCCACCAGCGACGAAGCCGGTGTGCCGCTGCTGGACGAGGACTACCTGATCCTGTCCACCATCCATTCGGCCAAGGGCCAGGAGTGGACCGCGGTCACCCTGCTCAACGCCGTCGACGGCTGCATTCCCTCCGACATGGCGACCGGCACCCAGGCCGAGATCGAAGAGGAAAGGCGGCTGCTCTACGTGGCGATGACCCGTGCCAAGGACCAGCTCGACATCATCGTGCCGCAGCGCTTCTACGTTTCCCAGCAGTCGGGGCTGGGCGACCGCCACCTCTACGCCAGCCGCAGCCGCTTCATCGGTAACGGCCTGCTCGGCCATTTCGAACAGCTGTCCTGGCCGCTGTCGCAGGCGCAGCCGCTGACCCACGCCGAACCGCGCCAGGCGGCGATCGATCTGGCGGCGCGGATGCGGGCGATGTGGACCGCTGGCACCAAGCAGCCAGACTGAGGCCGCGCCGGCGGCGCGCGGGCCGTCCGATCGATTTGCGGCATAATGCCGCAGGCTTTGCCGTCGCCGTGCAGGGAGGGACGCAGAGCATCGAATCGGATCGCTATCGGACAGCCCATGGCCACCCCCGTAAAACTCAATCAGCTGCGTCACTTCCTCGCCGTCGTCGAGGAAGGCACGTTGCGCCAGGCGTCGCGAAGGCTCTTTCTGTCGCAGTCTTCGGTGACCAAGAGCATCCAGCAGCTGGAGGAAGCCTTGGGCGCCGAACTCCTGCATCGCACCTCGCACGGCGTCATGCCGACAGCGGCGGGGCGGGCCCTGGTGGCGCGGGCAAAGACCATCGAGTCGGAGCTGCGCGAAGCGCGCAACGACATCGACAATATCCGCGGCGCCGGCACCGGAGAAATCCGCATCGTCACCTCACCGACCGTCGGCATGTCGCTCTTGCCGCGAGCGATCCTGAGTTTTCAGCTCGCCCGGCCGAAAGTGAACATGCAGATCCACGAAGGCGTCTATCCCGATGTGCTCAACCAGGTCCGCACCGGGGAGGTCGACTTCGCGGTCACCCTGGTTCCCGAGAGGCCGGCCGACGCCGGCGTCGGTGTCGAGATGCTGCTGCGCGACACCGTCACGCCGGCGGTGCGCAAGGGCCACCCGTTCGAGAATCGCCGGATGAAGCTGGCCGAGCTGGCGCAGGCGGATTGGGTCATCTACCGCCGCGGTCACGGCGGCCTGGACATCTTCAAGCAAACCTTTCTTTCCGCCGACCTGGATCCGCCGACCAGCAGCATCGAATGCTCGTCGTTCGCCTGCGCCGTATCCCTGGTCGAGCGCGGCGACTTCGTGACGCTGGTACCCAAGCAGCTGTTCACCGATCGCGCCGTGCATTGGGGCATATCGCCGCTGCAGATGCAGACGCCGATGCCTTCGTGGCACGTGGCGGTGATCTATCGCGCCAAGCACGAACTCTCGCCGGTGTGCAACGCCTTCCTCGACGAGCTCAAGTCGATCGCCGCAGCCAGCGTCTTGGCGCGTTGAGGCGGCAGCGGCGAGCAGGTAGCGGGAGCTAGCCGAGGGCGCCGGACAAGCCCAGGCAGGAGGACATCAATTGCGCGTTGCCGGCGAGCTCGGCCGATTTGCCGTCGAAGATGGCGCGCCCGCGATCGAGAACGATGGTGCGCGGGGCAAACTCCAGCGCCATCAGCGCGTACTGCTCCACCAGGATGATGACCAGCCCGCCGCTGGCGCGCAGGGTATTGAGCACGCCCAAGATCTGCTCGACGATCACCGGCGCCAGCCCTTCCATCGGCTCGTCGAGCAGCAGCACCTTGGGATTGCCCACCAGGGCCCTGCCGATGCTCAGCATCTGCTGTTCGCCGCCGGAGATCTCGTTGCCGTGATTGCGGCGCCGGCTGGCCAGGTTGGGGAAGAGATCGAAGATGGCATCGATGGTCCAGCGTCCCGGGCGCGCCGCGATCTTCAGATTCTCTTCGATCGTCAGCGCGGTGAAGATGTCGCGCTCCTGCGGCACGTAGCCGATGCCCGCCAGGGCGCGCCGATAGCTGGGCAGTTCGCTGATCGCCAGCTCGCCCAGGCTGATTCGGCCGCTGTGCAGGCGCGTCTGCCCGGTGATGGTGCGCATCAGCGTGCTCTTGCCGACGCCGTTGCGCCCGAGCACCGCCAGCACCTCGCCCGCGGCGAGCGCCAGCGACAGATCCTCGATGATCACCGTCGGCCCGTAACCCGCCGTCACCCTATCGAGCTTCAGCACCGGTTCCATGGTCACTTTTCTCCAAGATAGACGTCGCGCACATCTTGGTTGGCCGCTATCTCCGTCGGCGATCCTTCGACCAGCACCGCGCCGTGGACCAGCACGGTGATGCGTTGCGCAAAGCGGAACACCAGATCCATGTCGTGGTCGATCAGCAGCACGGCGATGTCGCTGGGCAGGGCTTCGATGATGTCGAGGATGACGTCGCGCTCGGCGGTCGGGATGCCGGCCGCCGGTTCGTCCAGCAGCAGCACCTTCGGTTCCAGGGCCAGCGCGATGGCGATTTCGATCAGGCGCTGCTGGCCGTAGGGCAAGCGCTGCACCGGCGTTTCGGCCTGGCTCGACAGGCCGACCTGGTCCAGCAGCTGATCGGCGCGGTCGTGCAGCGACGCGTAGGAGCTGGCGCAGCGCAGCATGTCGAAGCCGACGCCGGCGGTCTCCGCCAGGGCCAGAAATACGTTCTTGTGCGCGGTCAGCTGCGGGAACAGCGAGGTGATCTGAAAGGTGCGACCAATGCCCAACTTGCTGCGCCTGGCCTCGTCGGCCCGGGTGACGTCGGCGCCGCCGAGCAGGATGCTGCCGCTGCTGGGCGCAAAGCGGCCGCTCAACAGATTGACGAAGGTCGTCTTGCCGGCACCGTTGGGCCCGATCAGGGCGCGCCGTTCGCCGCGCATCAGGCTCATGTTGACGTCGCGGGTGACGGTGAGCGAGCCGAAAGCCTTGTTGAGCTTGCGCGCTTCGAGTATCGGCTGCTCGTTCATTCGGTGCCCTTGCCGAAGCCGCGCAGAAAACCCCGCTCCGCCAGACCGAGGAGGCCGCCG
Organism: Sterolibacterium sp.; assembly: GCA_023258955.1. Classification (GTDB taxonomy): domain Bacteria; phylum Pseudomonadota; class Gammaproteobacteria; order Burkholderiales; family Rhodocyclaceae; genus CAIYYX01. The sequence continues at coordinate 1,699 of JAHFRE010000274.1, read as the reverse complement.
CGGGCGAAGAACACCAGCGCCAGGAGGATGACGCCCTGCCAAAGAAACCAGTTGGTTGGGTCGTTCTTGGCGAGATAGTCCTGGGCGATCATGTAGATCGGTACGCCGAAGAAGGGTCCGTAGAGCCGTCCCGAACCGCCGACGATGAGCATGATCAACACCGCGCCGGAGAGTTCGAAGCTCAGCGAGTTGAGCGCGACGAAGCCGGTGCACTGGGCTTGCAGCGCGCCCGCCAGGCCGGCGAGGGCGGCGGCGATGGTGTAGGCGGTCAGGCGACGGCGATAGATCTGGCAGCCGATCGCCTTCATGCGCAGATCGTTCTCGCGTATGCCGCGCAGCGACCAGCCAAAGGGTGAGTTGACCAGCCTTTGCATGAAGGCGAATGCGAGAAACAGGATCGCCAAGCTGTAGAAGAAGGCGATCGTGCCTTCGAAATCGAATTCCCAGATTCCCAACACCCGAGAAAAGGCGATGCCCTGCAGGCCATCGTCGCCCCCGGTGATGGCGGTCGCCTTGTTGGCGATTTCGTAGAGCAGCATCGCCGAGGAGACCGACAACATCAGGAAGGCCAGGCCCTTGGTGCGCAGCATCAGCGAACCGAAGGCAAAGCCGACCGCAGCCGCCACGGCCATCGCCACCAGCGCGCTGGCCAGCGGATCGGTCAGACCGCGCAGGCAGAGGATGCCTGCCAGGTATGCACCTGTGCCGAACAGCGCCGCGTGACCGAGCGAAACGATCCCGGTGTAGCCGACCAACAGGTCCAGCGACATGGCGAACAGGATCATGATGAAGATCTGCGTCAGCAGCGGTGCGTACTGCGGTGCGAAGAAATAGGTGGCCAGCGCCGCCACCCAGGGGACGGCCTTCAGCCACGCTGGCAAGGCCAGGGCAGCGGGCAGGCGCAGGCGAGCCAGGGCCGAGTTGGAAGGCGCGCTCATCGCCTATCCCCTGCGACGACTGACGATGCCGTGGGGTCGCCAGCGCAAGAGGACGAAGACGAAGGCAAAGACGAAGATCATGCCCAATTCCGGCATCAGGTACTTGGTCGCCGTGTCGGCCAGGCCGATGATCAGGGCGGCGTACAGGGGGCCGCGAATGCTGCCCAACCCGCCGACCGCGACCACGATCAGGAAGAAGATGATGTATTGCAGCGGGTAGCCCGGGCTGATCGCCAGGATTTCGGCGCCGAGGCCGCCGCCCAAGGCGGCCAACCCGGTACCGATGCCGAAGGTCAGCGCGAACAGCCGGTCGGTGTTGATGCCGACGGCTTCGGCCATGGCGTGATTTTCGACGGCGGCGCGGATGCGGGCGCCGAACAGGGTTCTGTCGAAGCCCAACCACAGGGCGGCGGCGACGGCGCTGCCGAACAGCAGCAGGAACAGGCGGTAGGTCGGAATGGTGTTGCCCGCCAGTTCGATCGCGCCTTTGAGGTAGTCCGGCAGCTCGATCGGTTGCGCCCGGGTTCCCCAGACCATGCGCGCGATCGCCACCGAGATGAAAATCAGGGCGATCGAGAAGAGCACCTGGTCGAGCTCGGTGGCGCCGTAGAGCCGCTGGTAGAGCAGACGTTCCAAGAGATAGCCGATCACCGTGACGATGATGCAGGCGCACGCCAAAGCCGGGATGAAGGGCACGGCAAACGAATTCATCAAGGTCACGGTGGCGTAGCCACCGAGCATGGCGAAAACCCCGTGGGCCA
>JAHFRE010000073.1 GCA_023258955.1 Sterolibacterium sp. | reverse complement strand
GGCGTCGATCTGCCGGGTCTTCTCCATCGCCCGCAGATTGATCGCCGGCGAGAACAGCGCACTGCGCAGCGGCCGCAAAGCCGATCGTTTGTTCAGGGTATCCACCAGCCAGCCTTTCGCAGAATAGCGGTCAAACCTGCCGCCATTCTCTCACGCGCCGCCAGCCTGGCTGATGACGAACACCTTGTCGTTCACGGTGATCCTTCCCGCCCTGGCCGTGGTTCCGGGGTTGGCTGAAACCTGATAGCTGAGCGTGCCGCTGCCCGATCCCGCGCCGCCCCCGGTGATGGTGATCCAGGCGTCGGCGGTCGTCACCCACGGCACCGTCGCCGATACCGCAACCGAGCCGCTGCCGCCCGACCGCGGCAGTTCGGCCCGATAGGCTGCCAGCAGGACGGCGCCGGTGCCGGGCGTCAAGGCGTAGGCGTGCGGCCCGCGCTCGGCGCAGTGCAGATCGTCGCCGAGCAAGGCGACGAAGCTGCGATGGACGGTGTCGCTGACCAGCCCGTAGTTGTAGGAAAAGGGCGGCGACTGCTCGGGGAACTGTTGGATCCAATTGACCCCGTTCCAGGTCCAGGTCTCCTCGCGATAGTCGGGGATGTAGGTATAGGGCGGCGTGGTCGTTGCCTCTTTGGCACCGTAGCCACCGATCAGGACGATCTGCCCGATGTCGGGGTCGTACTCCATCCTGGCGTTCTGCCGTGGCGTCGGGCTGGCGCTGGTGAGCCGCTGCTGCCATTGGGCGCCGTCCCACACCCAGGTGTCGTTGTAGAACGCTTGCGGGCTGGTAGCGCCGGCGCCGCCGAACAGGACGATCTCTTTTCTGGCGGCGTCGTAGGCCATGGTCGTACCCTGGCGCGGCGACGGTGCGCTGGCGGTCGCCTTCTGACTCCAGTTGGCGCCGTCCCACTCCCAGGTTTCGCCGTCGTTGCCGTCGCCGCCGAACAGCAGAATCTTCTGGCTGTCCGGGTTGTACACCATGCTGTGGTGCGATCTCGCGCTGGGGCTGGTCTGCGGCTGCGCTTGCGCCCAGTCGGCGCCGTTCCAGATCCAGGTGCTGTTCGAATTGGCGGACAGGGCCAGATCGTAACCGCCGAACATCACGATCTGGCCGCGCGCGGCGTCGTAGGCCATGGCGTGTCCCGAGCGGTATCCGGGGAGGTGGCTCGGGTTCTTGCGCGACCAGGCGGAGCCGCTCCAGGCCCAGGTGTCGTTGAACTGGGCAGCGTCCCAGGCGCCGCCGAACAGCAGGGTCTCGCCGTTGGCCTGGAAGAAGGCCGCGTCCATGCCCAGGCGCGAAATGGGGGCGTCGGTGATCGTCAGTTTCTGCCAGGCCAGCTTGGCCACCTGCGCCGTGCCTGCCGCCTGGGTGATGGTGAACACCTGGTCGCCGACGCCGATAGCGCCGCTGCGGGCGGCGCCGGTGTTCTGCGCGACGATGTAGCGCAGGGTTCCCGAACCGGTCTCGGTCAGCTTGGAGAAGAAGACGCTCTGGATCCAGCTGTCGCTGACGGTCTGGTTCCAGGCGTAGTCGTCGGCGTTGGCAGTGACGACGATCTCGCCGGCGCCGCCGACGGCGGAATAGTCGGCGGCAGTAGGTCGGGTGCTGAGCTGACCGGCGGCCCCATCCTGGGTCACCACCGCCGTCGCCGCACCCACCGTGACCCTGGCCCAGCGCGCGCTGGTCACCGCCGTGGCGGCGACCGCCAGGCTGATCTGCCCGTTGCCGGTACCACTTACACCCGAAACGATGGTCATCCAGGGCGCAGAGGAGGAAGCCGTCCAGCCGACGCCGGGCGGCGCGGCGACGTTGATCGTCACGGCGCCACCGGAGGCCGCGACGTTGGCGCTCGCCGGACTCAGCGTGTAGTTCGGCGGCGCAGCGTAGGCGACGCTCACCTGCAGGCCGCCGCTGACGTCCTGGTTCAGGCTGATGCTGAGGTTCGAATAGGGATCGCTCCAGCTGGCGCCCGCGGCCAGGGTCGCGTTGGCGAAGAACGACCCGTTCTGGTCCGGGTTCATGCGCAAGAGGTTGGAATGGAGCTGGTTGTCATTCCAGCCGGCGTCCTCGTAGTGCAGCAGCGCACCGCCGAATGCCGCCGCCGCAAGACCGGCGTCGAAGGCGCCAGCGGCGGCTTGACGGTATTCGAGCCACAGCCAGGCGTTGTTGCCGCTGCCACGGCGCACCCGCAGGGCTTTCAAGCCGTTGCCGATGGCCTCGTAAGCCTGCAGGCTGTAGCTGCCGTTGGCCTCGACCGTCTTGAAATCGACCTCGCTCTGCAGCCAGCCCAGCGCCGCCTTTTGCGGCGCCGCCCAGTGCCCCGGTCCGCGGCCCATGCTGGAGTAGCCGTCGCCGTAGTCGTGGATCTGGTCCCAGGCCGCCGGCAGCTGGCCGACCGGGCCGAGCGGCTCGGCGCCGTAATCGGCCGCCCGCGCGTGCGCCAGGCCGAAGTTGTGGCCCAGCTCGTGGTAGGCCGAAGCCAGCAGGTCTGCCGGACTGGCGGCGCTGGCGTCGCCCAGCCAGGTGGTCGAGGCGGTGATCGAAGCCTGGGGTGAGAGCGGCACCGTCTCGTTGCCGATCGAGGCCAGACCGCCCGACTCGAGCCCCGTGCTCGACTGCGGGATCACCAGCACGATGCGGTTGTAGCGGCTGAAATCGACCTGGGCGGCAGCCGCGCGGATCGCCGCATCGCGCGTGGCGTAGGGCTGGTTGAAATAGTCGGCGTCGAGCACGATCGGACCGAACACCTCGCCTGTGGCCCAGACCCTGCCGTAGGACGCCTCACGCAGGAAGGCGTCGACCGAGTTGGCGGGAGCGAAGTAGGTCGCTTGCAGAAGTTGCTTGGTCACCGCGCTCAGCAGCGGCACGCTGGGAAAAGAAACAAGCAGCACGGCGATCTTTTGTTCGCCGACGATGGAGGCAGCGGTCACGGTCGGCTTGTAGACCCAGAAACCCGTGCCCGGCGCCAAGGTGGCGGCGCCAAAGTCGAGATAGCCCTTGGAGCTATCGTAGGCTGCCAGTCCGCCGTTGGCTTCGAGGCTGGGGGCGTAGAAGTACCAGGCCGCCTGGGCGCTGTTCCAGGCCCACAGCGAACCCAGGTTGATCGGCACGAAACCGGTCGGTGGAGCGCTCGCGCCCAGCGCCTTGTTGAAGTCCGAAGGGCTCAGGTTGTCACCGGTCGCGACCAGGTTCCAGCCTGGCCGCAGATTGGCGTTGACCAGGGAATAGCCGGCGCCGGACTGGTCGCCCAGCGTCACCGCCTCTGCGGCGTTCACCCAGTAGCCTTCGCCGGGCGCGATGCTGGTCAGGGCGGCGTAGCCATTGCTCGACAGTACGCCGGCGAGCGAGCCGTTGGCGTCCAGGGCCGGAGAGTACATGGCCCAGCCGCCCGTCTCACTATTCCATTTCCAGATCGAGGTGATGTTGGCCTGGGCGGCGAAGGTCTGCCGGACGTCCAGAGCGGTCGTCAGGCTGTTTCCCATCAGGCTCCAGCCTTTGCCCAGACTCAAGGGATAGACGAGCGTCGCCGCAGAGGACAGCGATGTCAGCAGCAGCGCCAACAATAAGACGATCAGCTTCATCGATCCACTCTAGCACCGCTACTGCGAACGGCATAGAGAACTAGGTCACGGACTCAATCCACGGCCAGTCCGCGCCGGTAGTGGATCGCTTCGGCGATGTGGGCGCTGCCGATGTCGGCCGCACCGGCCAGATCGGCGACGCTGCGCGCCAGCTTGAGGGCGCGATGGTAGCCGCGGGCGGAGAGATTGAAGCGGGCCATCGCCTGTTTGAGCAGCGCCTGGCCGGCGCCGTCGACCCGACAGTGGCTCTCGATCTTCTTAGGAGTCAACTCGGCGTTGATCTTCTGCTGTCGCAGTCCTTGCTGGGCGCGGGCAGCGACCACCCGCTGGCGCACCGTCGCCGAGGACTCGCCGTCGGCGCAGCCGAGCAAATCCTCTTCCGCCAGCGCGGGCACCTCGATCACCAGATCGATCCGGTCGAGCAGCGGTCCCGACAGCTTGCCGCGATAGCGCGCGATCTGGTCGGGGCTGCAGCGGCAGCGCGCGGATCCGTGGCCCAGCCAGCCGCAGGGGCAGGGATTCATGGCGGCGAGCAGTTGAAATCGCGCCGGAAACTCGCAGCGCCGCATCGCTCTAGCCACGGCGATGCGGCCGCTCTCCAGGGGTTCGCGCAGGGCCTCGAGCACGCCGCGCTGGAACTCGGGCAATTCGTCCAGGAACAGCACGCCCCGGTGGGCCAGCGAAATCTCGCCCGGACGCGGCACGCTGCCGCCACCGACCAGGGCCGGGCCGGAGGCCGAGTGGTGCGGCGCGCGATAGGGCCGCAGCCCCCACTGGTCGACGCGAAAGCAGCCGGCCAGCGAGTGGATGGCGGCGCTCTCGAGGGCTTCGTCCTCCGCCATCGGCGGCAGGATGCCGGCGAAGCGCGCCGCCAGCATCGACTTGCCGGTACCCGGCGGACCGCGCATCAGCAGACTGTGGCCGCCGGCGGCGGCGACCTCCAGCGCGCGCTTGGCCTGGGCCTGGCCCCTGACCTCGGCCAGGTCGGGCGCATCGGGCCTCGCCGCTGTCGCCGCGGCGGTGTGCGCGACCAGCAGCTCTGTGCCATTGAGGTGGGCGCAGACTTCGAGCAGGTTGCGCGCCGGCAGGATAGTCGCCGCGGCGACGAGGGCGGCTTCCTGAGCGCTGACCAGGGGCAGCACGAAAGCGCGCGCCGATTTCGCGGCGTGGTGGCACATCGCCAGGGCGCCGCGGACGGCGCGCAGCTCGCCGCCCAGACCCAATTCGCCGGCGAACTCGTAAGCATCGCTGTGGGTGGCGGCAACCTGGCCGGAGGCGATCAGGATGCCCAGGGCGATCGCCAAGTCGAAGCGGCCCGATTCCTTGGGCAGGTCTGCCGGTGCAAGGTTGACCGTGATGCGCCGTTGCGGGAATTCGAAGCGGCAGTTCTGGATCGCGGCGCGCACCCGGTCGCGCGCTTCCCTCACCTCGGCGTCGGGCAAGCCGACCAGAGCGAACCCGGGCAAGCCGTTGGCCAGGTGCACCTCGACGGTGACTTCGGGCGCTTCCATGCCGGCGAGGGCGCGGCTCCTGAGGACGGCGAGCGACATGACGACAGCATAGCAGGGATCGCCCGCCGTCGGTTGCGCAGCGACTGCAGCGGCGGTCTACTTCTTCGCGGCTTCGAGTTCGGCGATGCGCTTTTCCAGCGCCGCCAGTTGCTCCATCGAACGGGCGAGCAGCGCCGTCTGGACTTCGAAATCCTCGCGCGTCACCAGATCCAGCTTGGAGAAGCCGGAGAGCAGCAGGGCGCGGGCGTTCTTTTCGATATCCTTGGCCGGGCTAGAAGCCGCCAATTCGGCGATGCGCGCACCCAGATCGTCGAGGAATTTTGGAAGCATCGTCTTGTTCCGTTTCTGTTCAATGGTGCCGCATCGATCTTAGCACAGTGCCAGGAAGGGATCGCACAGCCTTGGTGCAGAGCCGCGATCGCCCGCCACAAGTCGGTGCAGCGCCACCGTCGCGCGGCCCGCAGCACGGGCCACGTCGATGTAAACAATGAAAAAATTGTTCTGGCATGGATCCTGCGAATCGACGGCTGCTGCTCGCTATCGCTTGCACCCTTCATAGGATAAGGAGATCCACCATGAAAAAGACCGCCCTCGCCATCGCCATCACCGGCATGCTGTTCGCCCCGCTCGCCAGCCACGCGGAAACCGCTGCACCCACCGCCGCTGCGCCGGCCGCCGCCACCCCACCGGCACCGCCGCCTTTCACCGGCAACGTCACGCTGGCCAGCGAGTACCTCTACCGCGGCATCGCCCAGACCCACGGCAAGCCGGCTCTGCAGGGCGGTTTCGACTATGCGCATCCGAGCGGCTTCTACGTCGGCACCTGGGGCTCGACCATTTCCTGGCTCGCCGACGTCGGCGGCGGCATCAGCGCGCCGCTGGAGCTGGACATCTACGGCGGTTACAAGAACAGCATCAGCGACGACTGGAGCTACGACGTCGGCGTGCTCACCTACAACTATCCGGGGACCTATCCAGGCGGCTTTACCAAGCCCGACACGACCGAGCTCTACGGCCAACTCGGCTTCAAATGGCTGACCGCGAAATACTCCTACGTCGTCTCCGACCACATCTTCGGCATCACCTCGACCAAAGGTGGCAAGACCAACGGTTCGGGCTATCTCGACCTCACCGCCACCTTCGATCTGGGCAACGGCTGGGGGATCAGCGGCCACGGCGGCCATCAGACGATCAAGGACAACGGTCCGGCTTCCTACTCCGACTGGAAGATCGGCGTGACCAAGGATCTCGGTCTGGGCACGGTCGGCCTCTACTATTCCGACACCAACGCCAAGGGCGGCCCCAACCAGTTCTACCGCGATGCGCTGAACCGCGACATGGGTCAGGGCCGGGCGCTGCTCAGCTTCACCAAGACCCTCTGACGCCCGACCCGCCATTCGAAAAGGAGCCAATATGAAACTGGTAACCGCCATCATCAAGCCGTTCAAGCTCGACGAAGTGCGCGAAGCCCTCTCCGCCATCGGCGTGCAGGGCATCACCGTCACCGAGGTCAAGGGCTTCGGTCGGCAAAAAGGCCATACCGAGCTATACCGCGGCGCCGAATACGTGGTCGACTTTCTGCCCAAGGTGAAGATCGAAGCTGCCGTCAAGAGCGAGCTGCTCGATCAGGTGATCGAAACCATAGAGAAGTCAGCCAGCACCGGCAAAATCGGTGACGGCAAGATTTTCGTTTTCGATCTCGAGCAGGCCATCCGCATCCGCACCGGCGAAACCGGCGCCGATGCACTGTAAGGGGAACGCCATGAAGAAGATGCTTGCAATCATGATGACGGCTTTGCTCGTCGGCTCAGGCGCCTTGGCGCTGGCCGAGGACGCCGCCAAGCCTGCTGCCGCACCCGCGACAGCTGCACCCGCGGCAGCTGCGCCGGCGGCAGCAGCAGCGCCAGCGGCCGGCGCAGCTACGACCACAGCCACCGCCGCCGCGCCAGCGGCAACGCCCGTGCCGAACAAGGGCGACACCGCCTGGATGATCGTTGCCACGGCCTTCGTCATCCTGATGTCGATACCCGGCCTGGCGCTGTTCTACGGCGGCCTGGTGCGCGCCAAGAACATGCTCTCGGTGCTGATCCAGGTGTTCGTCATCTTCTCGCTGATCAGCGTGCTCTGGGCGCTTTACGGCTACAGCGTGGCCTTCTCCGAGGGCAACGCCTTCTTCGGTAGCCTGGACAAGCTGCTGCTCAAGGGCATCACACCCGACAGCGTGGCCGCCACCTTCAGCAAGGGGGTCGCCATACCCGAGCTGATCTACGTCGCCTTCCAGGGTGCCTTCGCCGCCATCACGGTGGCGCTGGTGATCGGCTCCTTCGCAGAGCGGATCAAGTTCTCCGCTTTGCTGCTGTTCTCGGTCCTCTGGTTCAGCTTCAGCTACCTGCCCATCGCGCACATGGTCTGGTACTGGGCGGGACCCGACGGCTACCTGACGGCGGAAGCAGCTGACAAGCTCAACGCCACCGCGGGCTGGCTGTTCCAGAAGGGCGCGCTCGACTTCGCCGGCGGCACCGTCGTGCATATCGACGCCGCCATGGCCGGCATCGTCGGCGCCTTCGTGATCGGCAAACGGGTCGGCTACGGCAAGGACTCGATGGCGCCGCACAGCCTGACCATGACCATGATCGGCGCCTCCCTGCTCTGGTTCGGCTGGTTCGGTTTCAACGCCGGCTCGGCGCTCGAAGCCAACGGCACGGCGGCGCTGGCCTTCGTCAACACCTGGCTCGCCACCGCTGCCGCCACCATGTCCTGGATGCTGGTCGAATGGCTGGTCAAGGGCAAGCCCTCGATGCTCGGTGCCGCCTCGGGCGCCGTCGCCGGCCTGGTCGCCATCACCCCGGCCTGCGGCTTCGTCGGCATCGGCGGCGCGCTGGTGATCGGCCTCGCCGCCGGTGTCGTCTGCCTCTGGGGCGTCAATGGCTTGAAGCGCCTGCTCGGCGCCGACGATTCGCTCGACGTCTTCGGCGTCCATGGCGTCGGCGGCACCTTAGGCTCGCTGCTCACCGGCGTCTTCGCGGCGCCGAAGCTCGGCGGTACCGGCATCTACGACTACGTCGCCAACAAGGTCGCCGAGAACTATTCGATCGCCGATCAGTTGCTGATCCAGGCCACCGGTGTCGGCGTCACCATCGTCTGGTCGGGCGTGGTTGCCATCGTCGCCTACAAACTGGTCGATATGGTGATCGGTCTGCGCGTGCCCGAAGACGAGGAACGCGAGGGGCTGGACATCACCAGCCACGGCGAGAGCGCCTACCACTACAACTGAGTCTCCTCCCCGTCTCTCCGAGACGGCTTGGCGGGCGCTGCGGCATTACCGCGGCGCCCGTTTTCTTTTTCGGCCTTCCATCGGTTTCGCTCAAGGCCGGGCGCGGCGATGCTCGAAGCGCAGGCTCAGCCGCGACAGGGCGAAGCAGATCAGCCAATAGATGGCGGCGATGAACAGGTAGCCTTCGAGGAAGAAGGGGCGCCAGTCCGGGTCGCCCGCGAGGGCCAGCGTGAGGGCGCCGGTCAGCTCGTAGAGGCTGACCACTGTCACCACGGAAGTCTCCTTGATCGTCGATATGAAACTGTTCATCAAGGCGGGCAGGGCCAGGCGCAGCGCCTGCGGCAGGATGACCCAACGCTGGGTCTGCCAGTAGCCGAGGCCCAGGGCAGCGGCCTGCAGGCGCTGCGCCTCGGGCACCGCCTGCAGGCCGCCGCGCACCACCTCGGCGAGGTAGGCGGCGGCGAACAGGATCAGGCCAATCAGCACGCGGCCGAGCACGCCCATGGTCAAACCCTGGGGCAGGAACAGCGGCAGCAGGAAGGAAGCGAGGAAGAGCAGGGACACCAGGGGCACGCCGCGCACCAGTTCGATGTAGGCGCCGCAGGGTACGGAGATCGCCGGCAGCGCCGAACGCCGGCCCAGGGCCAGCAGCACCCCCAGCGGCAGGGCACCGGCGATGCCGGCCAAGGACAGCAGCAGGGTCAGCGGCAGGCCGCCCCAGCGTTCGGCACCGACCGCGGCGAGGCCGAAGGCACCGCCGCCCAGGAGCAGCAGGACCACGGCGGCGACCACCGCCCAGGCCCAGACCAGCCCAGCCCGCGGGCGCAGGAAGCTCTGCCCGAGCAAGGCCAGCAGCAGCGCCGTGGCCAGCGCCGGCCGCCACATTTCCTGTTGCGGATAGCGGCCGAAGAGGATCTGGCTGTGCTTCTCGGCGATCACGCCCCAACAGGCACCGGCGTGATCGAGCGCACGGCAGGCTTCGGCATCGGGGCGAAATTGCGCCGAGAGCACCGCCCAGTCGAGCCCATGGGTCAGACCCCACAGCAGCAAGGCCACGATGAGCAGGCTCAGCGAGGCGTTGCCCGGGCTGCCGAACAGGCGCGCGCGCAGCGTCGTCGTCGCTCCTATGGCCACGCCAGCCTCCGCTCGATGACGCGCATGGCGATCGCGGTCGCCAGCGACAGCGCAAGGTAGACCCCCATGATCAGGCTCACGCATTCGAGGGCGCGACCGGTCTGGTTGAGCGCCGTGTTGGCCACCGAGACCAGGTCGGGATAGCCGACGGCGATGGCCAGCGAAGAGTTCTTGGTCAGCGACAGAAACTGGTTGGCCGCCGCCGGCATGATGAGGCGCAGCGCCTGCGGCAGTACCACCTGCAGTTGGATGTCGCGCCCCGCCATCCCCAGCGCCGCCGCCGCCTCGGTCTGCGACCGGGGCACAGCACCGAAGCCGGCGCGCACGATCTCCGCCATATAGGCGGCGCTGTAGCACACCAGTCCGAACAACACGGCGAGAAACTCCGGGGTCAGGCTGGCGCCGAACAGCGACAGCCCGCTCTTGCTCAGGGTCGCTGCGCCGCCCAGCCGCCAGGCCTCGTCGAACGGCGGCAGCAGATCGGTGAGCACGAAATACCAGGCGAGCAGTTGCAAGAGCAGCGGGATGTTGCGGAACACCTCGACGTAAGCGCCGCAGAGGCCGGCGAGCAGGGCGTTGCTTGAGAGGCGGCCCAGGCCCAGGGCCGTTCCCAGCAGGGTGGTCAGGACGATCGCCGGGCCGGCGACGCGCAGCGTGTTGGCCAGGCCGGCCAGCAGCGCCTGCCAGTAAGGCTCGCCGGCCGAGAAGGAGACCAGGCTGTCGCCGATGTCGAAGCCCGCCGCCTGCAGCAGAAAATCGAAGCCGCTGGGGATGCCGCGCGATTGCAGGTTCTGCGCGGTGTTGTGCGCCAGATAGGCCAACGCGGCGACGATCGCGGCGATCGCCAGCGCCTGGTAGGCGAAGGCTCGCCAGTAGCGCCTGCGCTCGACCATCCTAACGCAGGGGCGGCGCGTAGATCAGGCCACCCTTGGACCAGAGGCGGTTGGCGCCGCGGGCGAGCTTCACCGGCGAAGCGGAGCCCAGGTTGCGCTCGTAGATCTCACCGTAGTTGCCGACCGCTTTGATCGCCCGGTAGGCCCAGTCGCGGTCCAATTGCAGGGACTTGCCCAGATCCTCGGCGACGCCAAGTAGACGCAGCACCGCCGGATCGCCGCTGGCCTTCTGCGCATCGACGTTGGCCTGGGTGATGCCCAACTCCTCGGCCTCGATCAGCGCGTTCACCACCCACTTGACGATGGCGAACCACTCGTCGTCGCCGCGCCTGACCACCGGCCCCAGCGGCTCCTTGGAGATCAGCTCGGGCAGGATCGCGTAGTCGCCTGGATTCTTCACCTCGCGCTGCAGGATGGTCGCCAGGCTGGTGGCGTCGGTGGTGTAGGCGCGGCAGCGACCGCTGAAGAAGGCTTTCAGCGAGGCCTCGAAGCTCTCGAACACCACCGGCTTCAGCTTCAGGTTTTGCGCCCGCGAATAGTCGCTCAGATTCTTCTCGGTGGTGGTGCCCGATTGCACGCAGACCTCGGCGTTGGCCAGCTGGCGGGCAGCGGTGATCTTCGACTTCTTCGCCACCATGAAACCCTGGCCGTCGTAGAAGACGACGCCGGTGAAGTGCAGCCCCAACGAGGCGTCGCGGGTCAGGGTCCAGGTGGTGTTGCGCGACAGCAGGTCGATCTCGCCCGATTGCAGCGAGGCGAAGCGCTGCTGGGCGTTCACCGGCGTCCAGCGCACCCGGGACGGGTCACCGACGACGGCGGCGGCGATCGCCTTGCAGATGTCGACGTCGAGACCCTGCCAGTTGCCGCGACTGTCGCTCGCCGAAAAACCGGCGAGCCCGGTGCTGACCCCGCAGAAGAGTTCCTTGCGCGCCTTGACGGCGTCGAGCGTCTTGCCCGCCTCGGCCGGTGGCGACAGGAGCAGGGCGAGCAGCGCGGGCAGGAGGCAGAAACGAAGATCCATGGCGTGGGCACGATGCACCGGGGCGCGAGACCGCTGATGGCGGTGGCCGGTCGCGGGCGCTGACAGTCTACAACGTTAAGGGATAAACTTGCGTACATCGCTCGGGGGCCATGGCCATGAAATCTCGTCAGACGGGCATCGTCATGCGGACGCTGTACCTCTGCGCCCTGGTCTTGTCGCTGAGCGGGCCAGCGCGGGCGGCGGAACCCGACTGGCCAGCGTCGATCTCGCTCGCCACGGCCGCTCCCGGCGGCACCTACCACGCCTACGGCGCCGAGTTGGCGAAGATCTTGCGCCGCGAGCTGGGCATCTCGGTCGCCGAGCAGCTCAGCGAAGGACCGGCCGAGAACATCCAGCTGATCCAATCCGGCGCGGTGCAGCTCGGCTTCGTCACCATGGGTGCAGCGCTGCAGGGCTGGAACGGCAGCGGCGCCTGGACCAAGGGCAGACAGTTGCGGGCGATACGCGCGCTGTTTCCCATGTACGACACGCCGTTTACCTTTGCCGTGTTGAAGGATTCGGGAATTCGCACCCTGGCGGATATGGCTGGCAAGCGGATCGGCGTCGGACCACGCGGCGGCACCGCCGGCGACTACCTGCCGAAGTTCCTCACCGTCCTCAACATCGACGCCCAGCTGGTGTTCGCTTCCTACGAGGACCTGTCGGCGCAGTTGCAGGCGGGCAAGATCGACCTGTTGGCGGCAGCGGCGGGCGCACCCTTTCCCGCCTTGGCCGCCTTGGATGCGAAGAAGTTGGTGCGCTTCATCGGACTGGGCAGGAACGAGATCCTCGCCTTGCGCCTGGCCATGCCGGAGTTGACCGCGGCGACGGTGCCCGCAGGCGCCTATCCATCGCTGCTGCGCGATTACGCCACGGTCGGCCTGTTCAATTTTGCCGTGGCCAGCGCCGATCTGCCCGACAGCCTGGTGTTCGACATCGTCGCGGCGGTCTTCGCCCATCGCGACGAACTGATCAGGGCCCACCCCGCGGCGGCGGAGACGATTCCGGCGAATTTCTCGCGCAACACCTTTCTGCCCTACCATCGCGGTGCCAATCGCTATTACAGCAACAGCATGGCCCGGGACATCGTCCAGGGCGATTGAACGGTCAAGATGGATTCGACAGGCGAGGAGAGACAGTGAGCAAGCTGACAAGGGAAAATTTCGCGGAACTGCCGCTCTCGGCCACCGACGGCGCCTGGGGTACGGAGCTGATGAAGCTCGGTGGTCCATCGACCGAGTTGAAGGACCTGTGGAACGTCTCGGCAGCGGACAAGGTGCTATCGGTCGCGCGATCCTACGTCGAGGCCGGCGCCAACATCATCCTGACCAACACCTTCTCGTCGAATCGCGTCGTCCTCGAACGCCACGGCGCCGGCGGCCGCTCGGCCGAGCTGACGCGCGCCGGCGCCGCCATCTCGCGCCAGGCGGCAGGCGACCGAGCTTTGGTGTTCGGCTCCATCGGTCCAACGGGAAAGCTGGTGTCGATGAAGCAATTGACTGTGGCCGAAGCCGAGGCGGCTTTCGCCGAACAGGCGGCGGCGCTGGCAGCGGGGGGCGCCGACGCCATCGTGATCGAGACCATGGCCGACATCGAGGAAGCAAAGGCGGCCCTGAGAGCTTGTCTGGGCGCCTGCGAACTGCCGGTCGGACTGAGCTTCACATTCGATTCGGGCAAGGACAAGAACCGCACCATGATGGGCATCACCCCGGCCCAGGCGTGGACAGCCGCACGAGAAGGTGGTGCCAGCTTCGTCGGCGCCAACTGCGGCATCGGCATCGACGCCTACGTCAAGGTAGCGCGCGAGCTGGCGCAGTGCGGGGCGGAACTGCCTCTGTGGATCAAGGGCAACGCCGGTCGCCCGGAAATGGCCGCCGACGGCTCGGTGCACTACCGGGCCTCGCCAGATGACTTCGCCCGCGCCGTGCCGGAGCTGGTGGCAGCGGGGGTGCGTTTCATCGGCGGTTGTTGCGGCTCGACGCCGGCCCATGTCGCCGCCATCGTCGCCGCCATCGCGCCGCTGCGCGCCTAGCTTTCCCAGGCGGCTCAACGCCGCAGCGCCCGGCGCGATTCGTGCTGGAAGAAGGCCGTCATCATGCCGCCGGCCAGCGCCATGGCGATCGCCCCGGCCAGCCAGAAGCCGCGCGCACCCATCGGTGAAACCAGGGTGTCGGTCAAGGCGAGCAGGTAGCCGCCGCCCAGGCCGACACCCCACAGGGCCAAGGCGAAGACCACCATCGGCAGCGTGGTCTTCTTGTAGCTGCGCAGCAGGTTCACAGCCACGCCCTGCATCGCGTCGAAGAAATGATAGAAGGCGATGTAGGTGATCAGCGTACTCGCGACCAGGCGCACCTCTTCGTCCCGGGTGTAGAGGCCGGCGATATCCGCCGCCGCCCAGGCCAGGATCAGGCAGGTCAACGCGGCCATGCAGACGCCACCGCCGATGCCGGTCCAGCCGGCGCGGCGCGCCTGCTGCGGCTGTCCTGCACCGAGCGCCTGCGCCGCCAGGACGCTGGCGGCATTGCCCAGAGCCATCGGCAGCATGAAGCAGAGCGCGGCGAGGTTGGCGGCGATCTGGTGCGCCGCCGAGATCACCGGGCCGAGGCGGGCGATGAACAGGGCCATGAAGGTGAAGGCCGTGACATCGACGAAGAAGGTCGCACCGATGGGCAGACCCAGCTTCAGCAGGCCGAGCAAGCGGGCTGGCGAAGGCGGGCTGAAGCGGGCGAAAATGCCGTAGCAGCGGTATTCCTCGATGCGCCCGCACCAGCTCCAGGCAAGGACGCAGGTCAAGGTCGCGGTGAGCGTCGTCGCCACGGCGCAGCCGGGACCGCCCAACCCGGGCAGCCCCCAGGCGCCGAACATGAACAGGGTGTTGAGCGGTACCTTCAGCGCCACGGCGATCAGGTTCAACACCATCACCGGCCGCGGCTTGCCGATGCCGGTCGAAAAGCCGTAGAAGATGCGGAAGAACAGCGCCGGCAGCACACCCCAGGACAGTGCGTCGAGATAGGCGCGCACCTTGGCCTCCATCACCGGGTTGAGCTGCGACAGGGTCAGAAAGGGCTGGGGATGGCGCAGCAGGGCGATCACGATCGCCGCCAGCAACAGCGACAGCCAGGCCGACTGGCGCAGCTCCTCGCCGATTTCGCTGTGCCGCCCGGCACCGTAGAGGTGGGCGACGGTCGGCGTCAACGCCAAGAGCACGCCCATGACGCTGACGAAGACCGTGATGTAGATCGAGGCGCCGATGCCCACGGCTGCCAGATCGACGGCGGAGAGGCGGCCGGCCATGACCGTATCGATGACGCTGTTGGCCATCAGGGCGAGCTGGGCGATCAGCACCGGCCAGGTCAAATGCACTAGTTTGCGCAACATCTTGTCTTGAGTCAGAACCGGGCTGGGTGGCTGGCCTAAAATAGCACGATTTCCTCCAGCCCTTTCCGGCTCGCTGCCCCGCCATGAGCTCCCGACTGCGCGAGATACCCTACAACTACACCTCGTTTTCCGACCGCGAGATCGCCATTCGCCTGTTGGGACAGGAGTCGTGGCAGATCCTCGAAGAATTGCGCGAGGAGCGGGTCACCGGCCGGTCGGCGCGCATGCTCTACGAGGTGCTCGGCGACATTTGGGTGGTCGAGCGCAATCCCTATCTCGAGGACGATCTGCTCGCCAATCCGGCGCGGCTGGCCGCTCTGGTAGGTGCCTTGCGCCACCGCCTCGGCGAAATCGACAAGCGCCGCGCCGGCAACGAGCGGGTCGGCGTCCTGCTCGCCGCCGCCCAGACCGCGGTGTCGCGCTTCGAGCGCCGCTTCCCGCAAACGCTGCAGCTGCGCCAGCGGGCGCTGCGCCTGCTGTCGCGCCACACGCGCCGCGACAACGTCTGCTTCGACGGCCTCTCCCGCGTCGCCCAGGTCACCGACGCCACCGACTGGCGGGTCGAGTATCCCTTCCTGGTGCTGACCCCGGACAGCGAGCAGGAGGTCGGGGCCCTGGTGCGCGATTGCATCGAACTGGGACTGACCATCATTCCGCGCGGCGGCGGCACCGGTTACACCGGCGGCGCCGTGCCGCTGTCGAGTCTATCGGCGGTGATCAACACCGAGAAGCTGATGGCCATCGGACCGGTCGAGCAACGCACGCTACCCGGCACGGACCGTCCCTACGCGACCCTGCGCACCGGTGCCGGCGTGGTGACGCGGCGGGCGATGGAGACGGCGGAGGGCGAGGGTCTGGTGTTCGCCTGCGATCCGACCTCGGCCGACGCCTCCTGCATCGGCGGCAACATCGCCATGAACGCCGGCGGCAAGAAGGCGGTGCTCTGGGGCACGGCGCTGGACAACCTGGCCTCGTGGACCATGGTGACGCCCGACGGCAACTGGCTGGAGGTCGAGCGCCTCGAGCACAACTTCGGCAAGATCCACGAGCAGGCGCTGGTGC
>JAHFRE010000273.1 GCA_023258955.1 Sterolibacterium sp. | reverse complement strand
CGTCGATCTTGTCCAGGCGATCGATCTGCTCGGCGGTGGCGCCCGAGCGCTTGATGATGTTGACCATGCCGGTGATGGCGTTGAGCGGGGTCCTGATTTCGTGCGACATGTTGGCGAGAAATGCGCTCTTGGCGATGTTGGCGGTCTCGGCGCTCGTTTTCGCCGCGCGCAGATCGGCTTCGACGCCCTGGCGCACCGCGATCTCGGCCTGCAGGCGATGATTTGATTCGCGCAGCGCATCGGCCTGCTGGCGCAGGCTGCTGCGCGCCCGCTGCAGCTCGACCTGGGTCTGTACGCGCGCCAGCAGCTCTTCACGCTGAAACGGCTTGGCGACGAAATCGACGGCGCCGCGCTTCAAGCCCTCGACCCGCTGCTCGGCATCGGTGACCGCGCTGAGGAAGATCACCGGAATGTCGGCCAGCCCGCTGTCTGCCTTGATTTGCCGCAACACCTCGAAGCCGTCCATGCCCGGCATGCGGATGTCGAGCAGGATCAGGTCGGGCCGGCGCACGCGCAGCGCGGCCAGCGCCAGTTCGCCGCCATCGGCGGGCAGCACCAGATAGCCCTCGGCGTCGAGCAGGGTCGACAGCAGCTGCAACGACTCCAGCGCATCGTCGACCACCAATATCGTTGCCGCGCTCATCGGGCCCCTACCTAGGCAGCGCCGCCTGGGCTCGCTGCCAGCGCGTTGCGGATCGAACTGTAGTGCAGTCGGGCAGCATCGCGCGCCAGCAGCTCGCCCAGCGCCCGATCCCGCTCGGCGATCCGGCTGATGACGGCGTTGATCCGCTCCGCGCTGAGCGTCACCAGGGCAGCGGCGAGTTCGTCGCGCAGTTCGGCGGGCAGGGTCGCCAGCGCTGGAGCGCTGAGGCGCGCGGTTTCTTCCGGCGCTGGCGGCAGCGCCGCCTCGGCCTCGCGATTGAAGCGCACACCGAGCTGGCGCGCCAGGCAGGCGTAGATTTCGTCGGCGCG
The DNA here is from genome assembly GCA_023258955.1 of Sterolibacterium sp. GTDB lineage: Bacteria > Pseudomonadota > Gammaproteobacteria > Burkholderiales > Rhodocyclaceae > CAIYYX01. The sequence continues at coordinate 3,955 of JAHFRE010000273.1, read as the reverse complement.
AAACGGCTTGCGGATGAAGTCGTCCATGCCCGCAGCCATGATCTCGTCGCGCTCCTCTTTGAAGACGGAGGCCGTGATCGCCGCGATGCGAATCTGCCGCCCGCCCGGCAATTCCCTGATCCGTTGCGTCGCTTCCAGGCCATCCATGACCGGCATGCGAATGTCCATCCAGACGAAATGCGGCCGCCATTCCTGGCACAGCGCGACGCCCGCGGCGCCGTTTTCGGCGACCCGCACCTGGAAGCCGACGGGCTCCAGCAATTGCCTCAACAGCAGCCAGTTCTCCATCCGGTCTTCGACGATCAGAATCCGGTAGTCGCCCTGTCCCGCCGCCAGACCGACGACGACGCCGAGTGGTGATCCTGCAGCGGCAGCGCCGGCGCTCTCGGCCAGCTCGACCGGCAGCTCGACGCGGAAGGTCGCGCCCTTGCCCGCCGTGCTGTGCACCGCGATCTGTCCGCCCATCAGGCTGACGAACTGCCGGGCGATCGATAGCCCAAGTCCCGTTCCCATTTGTCCGGCGTCGCCGGCGGCCTGCACGAAGGGTTCGAAGATGCGCTGCCGGTCCGGTTCGGCGACGCCGATCCCGCTGTCCTCGACTTCGATGATCAACTGCGTCGCGCCAGGCCGGTCGGCGCACGCTGCGGCCAGGCGCAGGATCACGCCACCGTGCTCGGTGAACTTGATCGCGTTGCCGAGCAGATTGATCAGCACCTGTCGCAGCTTGGCGCGATCGCTGCGGATGCAGCGCGGCAAATCGGGCGCCTGCTCCAGCCGCAACTGCAACCCCTTCTCCGCAGCCCGGCCGCCGACCAGATCGATGCACTCGCGCAGCATGTCCGTCAGTTCGAAGTCGGCGCTGTCGAGGGCGATGCGACCGGCATCGATCTTCGCCATGTCCAGGACGTCGTTGATCAGGGTCAGCAGATGCTCGCCGCTGCGACCGACGATGTCGAGGATATTCCTCTGCTCCTGCGTCACCTGGCCGCCGCGACGCAAGACTTCGGTGAAGCCGAGGATGGCGTTGAGCGGGGTGCGCAGTTCGTGGCTCATATTGGCGAGGAAGGCGCTCTTGGCCCGGTTGGCCGACTCCGCCCTATCCCGCGCCTCGCGTGCCAGCGCCTGAGCGCGCCTCATCGCCTCGGCGACCCAGGAAATCATCGCGCAGCTGACGACGAAGGCCCCCATGGCGAGCGATTCGACGTGGGACATCTGCCCGCGCTGGATCCAGTAGAAGCAGATGCAGGCGGAAGCGGCCGCCGCCACCATGCCCGCGCGCAGGCCGCCGTAGAACGCGGCCAGCACCACGGCCGGATAGTAGGTCAGGTAGGGCGTCGCCCGGCCGAGATCGGCGAAGAGTCCCGCCCGCAAGGCGCTGGCGATGCCAACGATCAACAGGGCCGCAAGTAGATGCCGCAGTTTCATCGATATTCCGCCGCCATCCGGAGGTCCCGTCGGCCTGTGCGCCTTTGCCTCGGGTGCGCGGTCGATCGAAGAGCTCGCTGGCCCATTAGAGCGCAATTTGCCAGGGTCGGATATCGGTGGAACCACTCAGCCCGGCTGAGTAGATCTACCCATGCGCAAGCCGCGGCGTCGCTTGGCTAGGTGAGCAGTCTTTCCAGCGTCGCCTGGCCGGTACCCGCGAACTGCTCGAAGCGCAGGCTGCAGACGAATTGCCTGTGTCGACTCGACAAGACCGTGCTGGTGATCTTGGCCTTGATTTGCAGGGTCACGGCGATGGCATCCTTGCTCGTGGGTGGCAGGAACAGCAACAGGTCGACCGGATGCTTGCAGACGACGTTGGTATCGGTGAGCACGCTGCCACCGCTGAGCGAGAGTTCCTGGGTGACGCCGCGGGCGACCGTCTGTCCCTTGCCCGAATCGATGACGATCGCCACCGGCCAGCGCAAGGTCCGGCGAGGCTCACTGCGACGTTCAACGGTGTCGACCATTTCTCGAAAGCTCGCGAATCCATTATCATCCCGCCCTTGGGAATTCTAGCCACAAATCGCCGCAGCGATGCGGCTAGGATGAGAAAGGCGTCATTCCACGCCAAGCGAGGCAACAACGATGAAACACTCAGCAATCCTCCAGCGCGCTCGGATCTATTCGAGCGCGCTGTTTGTCTTCCTGGCGATTGCGCTGGCAGCGCCGGCGCCGTTCGCTCGCGCCGAAGCCGAGGCGGCCAAGGCCGAGACCCTCAGGCCCGAAGTTGCCAAGCCGTTGCAGGCGGCGCAGGATCTGCTCAAGGAAAAGAAATTCAAGGAGGCGCTGGCCAAGGTCGCCGAAGCCGACGCCGTTGCCGAGAAGACGCCCTACGAGGCCTTCGTCATCGAGCGGGTGCGCGGCGCCGCCGCCGCCAGCGCCGGCGATATCGAGACGGCGGTCAAGGCCTTCGAGGCGGTGATCGCCGCCGGGCGCCTGCCCGCGGCTGACCAGTTGAAGCTGATCGAGGCGGTGGCCGGCACCTATTACCAGGCCAAGCAGTACGCGAAGGTGCTGCCGTGGGCGCAGCGCTACCTGAAGGAGGGCGGCACCAACGTCCAGGTGCGCATGATGCTGGCGCAGGTCCAGTATCTGGCCGGTGATTTCACCGCCGCGGCCAAGGCGCTGGAGATCGAGCTGGGCGCCGACGAGGCCGCAGGCACCGTGCCCTCCGAGGAGAGGCTGCAGCTGCTGGCCAATTGCTACGTGAAGCTGAAGGATTTCGACGCCTACGCCAAGGTCCTCGAGCGCCTCGTCACCTACCATCCGAAGAAGGAATACTGGGGTGACCTGATCACGCGCGTCCAGCGCAAAGCCGGCTTCGCCAACCGCCTCTGGCTCGACGCCTATCGCCTGCAGTACGCCACCGGCAACCTGAACGAGGCGACCGACTACCTCGACATGGCGCAACTGGCGATACAGGCCGGCTTGCCGGCCGAGGCGCAACGTATTCTCGACGAGGGTTTTGCCAAGAACGTGCTCGGCACGGGCAAGGAGGCGGAGCGGCAGAAGAAGCTGCGCGAGCAGGTGACCAAGCAGGCGGCCGATGATCTGAAGGGTCTGCCCAAGTTTGCCGTCGATGCGGAAAAGGCCAAGGACGGCAGCCCCCTGGTCAGCGTCGGCTACGCCTACACCAGCGTCGGCCAGATCGACAAGGGAGTGGCGCTGATGGAGCGGGGCATCGCCAAGGGCGGGCTGAAGCGACCCGAGGAGGCCAAGCTGCATCTCGGACTGGCCATCCTGCAGCTGGGTGACAAGGCGCGCGCCGGCACCATCCTGAAAGAGGTCCAGGGCAGCGACGGCGAAGCCGATCTGGCGCGGCTGTGGCGGATCCAGGCGAAGCTGTGAGCGCTTCGCGCTGAGACCGTTGCGCTGAATCTCAGGGGAGTTCGAGGGCGTCGGTGAGCTGCCGCTTGACCACCCAGGCGGCCGCGAGCAGAAGCACCCCTAGCACCAGAAACACCGTGTCGACGCCGTAGGCGAGGCTGATGAGGCCACCGACCAGCGGTCCGCAGGCGGCGCCGGCGAAGCGGCAGAAATTGTAGCTGCCGACCGCGGTCGCCTTCTCTTCGTGAAACAGGCTGACCAGGATGGTCGTTTGCACCGGCAGGCTCGCTCCCAGCAGCAGGCCGTAGGCCAGCAGGAAGACCAGCAGCAGCGGCAGCGACATCAGTCCGGCGCTCAGGGCCAGCCAGAACAGCAACACGCTGCCGGCGATGCCGAAGGTGGCAGCACCGACCACGTGGCTGCGCCGCCAGCGCCGCGCGAAGCGGCCGCTCAAGCTGATCGCGGCGAGGATGCCGGCGGTCAGGGGCAGGAAGAAGAAACCGGTCGACGCCGCCTGCTGGGGGTAGAGCGTGGCGAGCAGGGTCGGCAGGAACACCAGGAAGACGTAGTAGCCGAAGAACTGGCTGAAGCCGAGCATCAGCACGGCGACGGCGGAGCGGTTGGCGAGCACGCTGCGAAAGCT
>JAHFRE010000272.1 GCA_023258955.1 Sterolibacterium sp. | reverse complement strand
CCTCGGCGGCCGAACCCAACGTTCTGCTCATGCTCGACACCTCCGACTCGATGAACCTGCCCGAGGGCTGGCGCGAATACCCCGGCGGCTACGACTCCCACGTCGAGTATCTGTGGAACGATCTCTTAACCATCGGCTTGGCCGAGGTAACAACCGAGGCCGCCAACCAGATTTCAACGGGTAATGGCTATGTTGCAGACGAGGCTATTTCACTGCTGCTCACCAGCGCCGTTTGTCCGATTGGGCCTAGTTGCAATCACATCTCGTTCCAGTCCCTCTATCCCACCACCCATGTCTACCATATCGGGGATTCCATCACCCTCTCCAACGTACCGCTGGCGGCGCTGAACGGCACCTTCACGATCACCGGTTTGGACGGCACTCGGATATTGATTGATTTTCCACCAGGGGTAGTCTGGAATACGCCGGACCCTAACAATCACTGCATGTTTGCGATTCTTGGGTATTGCACCCTGGGTAACCCCCCCGACACGACGGGGGTCGTCCCGCCAATTGTGATTAACTTTCCCGGATCCGTGATGCCCCCGCCCACCAAACCTCTGGGCTTCTGGGGCGGCGACACTCCCGAGGCGCGGCGCCAGATCTGGCAGGCAGCGCTGGCCTACGCCAAGGGCTCGGAGCCTGGCGAACCTGGTTATCCGCGCTACCAAGTTCGCAATTACCGCCTGTGGAGTACCGATGCCAAGGTGTTCGATGGCAACGCGCTCTACTGGCTGCCGGCGGGGACGCCGGAAACCAGCCATCGTCTCTGGTCGGATGCCTACAACCGCTTCCTCGGTGTCGATAATATCTCGCGCTTCGGCAGCGTCAATGGCAACGCCGACCCCATCATGCGCGGCGGCATCAATTTCGGCAATCTGTCCACCCAGTATTCGGCATACAACAAGTGCCAAACTTCGCTGGATCAATTGACGCCTTCGACGGTCTTCGCCCCGAGCACCGTCAATAAGAACACCGGCAAGTATCTCAACCAGAAATGGCAACGCTACGAGCGCTACCTCAACCTCGACGACTCCCTGTGGTCCAGCTATCCGGGCAGCGACGCCAAGACCATCGACGGCGCCTATTACGACGGTTATCTCAAAGCCAACCGCGACGTCAACAGCACGGCCCCCGGCAGTTCCCTGCCCGTCCTTCCCCTGCCCATCATGCAGAAGAGGCCGGGCAACAGCTCCTATGCCGGCTGGACCGATCTGCGGCCGGATTGGGGCGGTTACCACGTCAAGGATAGGATCGCGCAGAACCCCAACGATTTGCGGGCTGGCGTCTTGAACCTCTACGGCATACCGTCTTTTGAATCGATCGCCACGGACCAGGATGCGGTCACCATCGCCAACAAGGCCCTGGCAGTACCCGGCTACTACGACACCAGCGGCAGCAGGACCATCGGCGGCACGACGCAGTCCAGGACGCGCAGTTGCACCTGGACGGGGCAGAGTTCGGAGACGGACGCCGGTCATCTACCGGTGCGCGAGCCGCTGACCTTGAGCTACGGCGGCACCTGCACCGACAACGGCATCAGCTGCAGCGGCAGCGACTGCAGTGGGATTTCGGCGCCCGACGACTGTTCGCAGCCGCTGGCCGACAATTTCTACACCCGCGACAACAATAACTGTCAGTGGAGCGACCGCAGCCAACTCGACACCATGACCTTTTCCGGCTGCCACTGGGAGGGACCGCGCCTGCCGGTGCCCGGCGAAGGGGTCGGCGATTATTACTACGGCGGCAGCTGCATCGGCGATTGCACCGGCGGTGACTGCCCCGATCCCGTCGATGGCGGTACCAACTATTGCGTGAATTCAACCGCCGCCAGCCAGACCTTCGGCCTGGTCACCTACAACAACGTCCTGAAGACCACCGACCCCGCCGCCGGTTGCACCGCGCGCACCGACAACGGCATCGTCTATTACTACGGCGGCAGCTGCGCCGGCGACTATCGCCTGGCGCCCGGCGCGGCGGGCGTATGGCCCTTTAGGGGCGACACCAGCGCCTGCAACAAGTCGGTGACATGGGATACAAAGACGGTAGACGGCGTGGTGATGACCGACGTCCGCAGCGACTCGATCAGCGCCGGCTGCCGCGACAAGAGCGATCCCAAGCAAAGCTGCGACGAAAGGCACGGCGGCGGTTGCAACTACATGACCTGCTCCGACCGGGTCAGCAGCAGGACCTCCGGCGGCACCGATTACACCTTCTACGACAGGGTCCCGGATGTCGACTGGATCATGGTCCACGACTGCGTCGCCGATAGCGGCGGACCGTCAGGAGCGGGGCCCTTCATGGCCCAGGCGAAGCGCGACTTCGGCGCTCCCTGGGGCAGCGCCGCCGGCAACAGCGCATCCAGCAAGACGCTGAGCTACGACACCGCTGCCGCGCGTGGCATCACCGATGCCACGCCGGCCTACGATGTCTATTCGGTCAATTACCTCAACTGGAAATTTGGCCCGAAAGGGCCCACCGGCGCTCCCATCGGCCGCAAGACGCGACTGCAGACGGCCAAGGACGCGCTGTCCCAACTGGTGGCGACGCAAGACGGCGTGCGCTTTGGCCTGATGGTGTTCAACGGGCAGGACGCCACCCACAACACCGAAGGCGGCAACGTCGTCTATGCCATGCAGCGCATGGGCACCAAGAACCCCGCCGACATCAGCGCCATGTCCGCCTTGCAGAAGGCGCAAAACAACGCGGCGCTGCGCAATCGCGATACGCTGACAGCCAAGATCAACGGCCTCGTGGCGATCGCGCAGACGCCACTGACCGAGTCGCTCTACGAGGCGTATCTCTACTTCCACGGCGACGCTCCGCAGTTCGGTCGCCAGGCCACGGTGGGGCTGGGGGCCAGACAAATTTCCGCCGGCTGCGATCGCAAGGCCTTCGATCCCGGCGACCGACGCAGCAGCGACTGCCTCGCCAGTCCGCCCCTCCCGGCCAACTACCACTCGCCGATGCTCGACCTGTTGGGCAACGACGGCACGCCGGCCGCCTGCCAGAAGAACTTCGTGGTCCTGGTCAGCGACGGCGGACCGGAGAACGACTGGTCGGCCAACGACTTGGTCAAGGCGCTGCGCTATGAAAAATCCTCGACCGAAGTCATCTCGCCGAGGACCGACGTCAATACGCCGACGCAGAGCACCAGCTTCAACCAGTTCGTCCAGCCGGACGGCACGCCCTTCGGTCCGGTAGACGTCGGCTCCACGGCCAGCGACGGTGGCTACGTCTGGCTCGACGAACTGGCCTACTACATGGCCAACGCCAAGGTGTCGCCAGCGAGCATCTCCGGCGTGCAGACGGTCACCACCTTCACCATAGGCTTCGCCGCCGCCAGCACGGCGGTGCTGCAGAACACCGCCGCCGCTGGCCGCGGCCAGTACTTTTCCGCGGAGGATCCGAGCCTGCTCTATAGCAAGCTCACCGGCGCGCTCGACGCCATCCGCTCCTGGCAGCCGATCGGCGGCGGTGGCAGCGTCGTGCCGATTTCGGCGCTCAACCGGGCGGAGAACTCGGACAAGATCTATCTCGGCTTCTTCGGCCCCTCGCTGCAGACGCGCTGGGACGGCTCGCTGAAAAAGTACCTATTGTCCACCGTCACCACGCCGGGGGACAGCGGCTATTGTGGCACCACCCCCGATGGCGACAAGGTGACCCTGTGCATGACCGGGCAGACGCCGGTGACCAACGACATCGGCGAGTCGGTCTGGAACATCGAGTGGATCAGCAAGGAAAAGGACCCCTCCACCGGCCTTTCTGTGAGCAAGGTCAATGAGCACGCCCTGAGCTTCTGGAGTCCGTCGACCAGCACGCCCGACGGCGGCAGCGCGCGCAAGGGCGGCAGCGGCCAAACGCTGATGAAAGGCCGGACCCCGGCGACCCGCCCGATCTACACCTTCCTCAGCGGCGGGCCCACCAACGGCGGCTCCAGCAGCACGGCGCTGAGCGACAATCCGCTCGCCGAGACCAACAGCGCGATCACCAAGACCTTGCTCGGCGACGCCACCATGAGCCCCACGAAGCGGGCGACGCTGATCAACTTCGCCCGCGGCGGCGATCCGACCAGTTCTTCCTGCGCCGACGCTGCTGCGAGCACCGCCTGCAGCACCTGGCGCGACTGGTCGCACGCCGACATCCTGCATTCGAAACCGGTGATCCTCAACTACACCCCAGACCAGCAGTACGCCTTCTATCTGAGCACCGACGGCACCCTGCACGCGGTGAACACCGCCGACGGCAGCGAGAAATGGGCGTACACCATCGAGGAAGCGCTGCCGCTTCAAGACACGCTGATGACCGATCTTGTGGGCGAACACACCATCGTCGCCGACGGTTCGCCGAGCATCTTCTTCGACGACGTCAACCGCAACGGCCTGGTCGATGCCAGCACCGACAAGGTGACGCTCTACTTCGGCCAGCGCCGCGGCGGCTCCGCCTACTACGCGCTGGACATCACCGACGTCGCGGCGCCGAAGTTCCTCTGGAAGATCGTTGGCGGCATGGGGGTGGCGGACAAGGGCATGGTCTGCGTCGGCACCAACCCGTGCAGTGCGGATCCGCAGTACGACGAACTGGGCCAGAGCTGGTCTTTCCCCGGTGTCGGCAAGGTGCGCGCCAAACTGACGGCAAGCGCCGGCAGGCCGACCCCGGTGCTGATCGTCGGCGGCGGCTACGACCCCAACCAGGACAGCGATCCCGTGGTCACCGCCGACACCATGGGCCGCGCGCTCTACGTCATCGACGGCTACAACGGTTCGGTGGTCAAAAAGTTCGATAACACCAACACCGTCCATGGCATGAGCGCGAGCATCCCCTCCGACGTGACGGCGGTGAACGCCGACCTCGACGCGCAGAACCTGCTCGATCGCGTCTATGTCGGCGACACGGCGGGCAATCTCTACCGCTTCGACATCGACGATGCCCT
>JAHFRE010000072.1 GCA_023258955.1 Sterolibacterium sp. | reverse complement strand
CAGCCGCACGGCAACACCGTTCAGGATGCCCTCGAGCGCGCCCTCGCCCAGGTCGCGGCGCACAGCGTGCGCGTGCATTGCGCCGGCCGCACCGACGCCGGCGTGCATGCCCTGGCGCAGGTCGTGCATTTCGATACGCCAGCGATTCGGCCCTTGAGCGCCTGGGTGCGCGGCGTCAACGCGCACCTGCCGGCAGCGGTAGCGGTGCGCTGGGCGCAGCCGGTCGACGCCGAGTTTCACGCGCGCTTCTCGGCCCGTTCGCGCAGCTACCGCTACCTGCTGCACAACCACCCGGTGCGACCGGCCCTGCAGCACGGCAAGCACGGCTGGTTCCATCACCCGCTCGACGTCGAGCGCATGCGCGTTGCTGCCGCCTGTCTGCTCGGGGAGCACGACTTTTCTGCCTTTCGCGCCGCCGACTGCCAGGCCAAGTCGCCGCTGAAGACGCTGCACCGGGCCGAGGTGTGGCGCCACGGCGACACGGTGGTGTTCGAGTTTCGCGCCAGCGCCTTTCTCCACCACATGGTGCGCAACCTGGTCGCCGCCCTGGTCGCGGTGGGCAAGGGGCGCTGCCCGCCGCAGTGGCTGGCCGAGCTGCTCGCTGGTCGGGACCGCACACGCGGCGCGCCGACCTTCGCCGCCGCTGGCCTGTATTTCGCCGGCGTCGAATACGAGCCGCGCTGGAGCTTGCCGCATGGCGGCCTTATCATCGCCCCTGCACCGCTACTGGTGCCCGGCTGAGGACGGCTATGCATCGCACCCGCATCAAGATTTGCGGCATCACACGCACTGAGGATCTGCGTTGCGCTGTCGATGCCGGCGCCGACGCCATCGGTCTGGTCTTCTATCCGCCCAGCCGACGCTACCTCGAAGCTGCAGCCGCGGCGCAACTGTTGCGCCGTTTGCCCGCATTCGTGACCGCGGTCGGGCTGTTCGTCAACGAAGACGCTGCCAGGGTCGAGGCGCTGCTGCGGGTCCTACCGCTACAACTGCTGCAGTTTCACGGCGACGAGGACGAAGCCTACTGTGCTGGCTTCGGTCTGCCCTACATCAAGGCGGCGCGGGTGAAGCCAGGGCTGGATTTGTTAGAATACGCACGATCGTTTGCCAGCGCCCGCGCACTGTTGCTCGACGCCCACGTCGATAGCTACGGCGGCAGCGGCAAAACCTTCGACTGGACCTTGATTCCCGCCGATCTGCCCATGCCGCTGGTGCTCTCAGGTGGTTTGCACCCAGGCAACGTCGGGCAAGCGCTGGCGACGGTCAGACCCTGGGCGGTGGATGTGAGTAGCGGCGTTGAGGCGGCGCCCGGCCTCAAGGACGCGGAAAAGCTTGCCCGATTCGTTGCGGAAGTGAGAAAGGCCGATGCCTGAGATGGTTTATCAATTGCCCGATGCGCGCGGTCATTTCGGCCCCTACGGCGGTAGCTTCGTCGCCGAGACTCTGGTGCCGGCGCTCGCCGAGTTGAGCGCAGCCTATCAGCAAGCGCAGGCCGATCCGGCGTTTCGCGCCGAGTTCAACTACGACCTCAAGCACTACGTCGGCCGCCCCAGCCCGATCTACCACGCCCAGCGCTGGTCGGCCTTGCTCGGTGGTGCCCAGATCTACCTGAAGCGCGAAGACCTCAATCACACCGGCGCGCACAAGGTGAACAACTGCATCGGCCAGGCCATGCTCGCCCGGCGCATGGGCAAGCCGCGCGTCATCGCCGAGACCGGCGCCGGCCAGCACGGGGTCGCCACGGCAACGGTGGCGGCGCGCTACGGCATGGAATGCGTCGTCTACATGGGTGCCGAAGACATCAAGCGCCAGTCGGCCAACGTGTTTCGGATGAAGCTGCTGGGCGCCACCGTGGTGCCGGTCGACAGCGGTTCGAAGACGCTCAAGGACGCGCTGAACGAGGCAATGCGCGACTGGGTGACCAACATCGCCGACACCTTCTACATCATCGGCACGGTGGCCGGCCCCCATCCCTATCCGATGATGGTGCGCGACTTCCAGGCGGTGATCGGCGAGGAGTGCAAGCTGCAGATGCCGGAGGTCGCCGGCCGCCAACCCGATGTGGTGATCGCCTGCGTCGGCGGCGGCTCCAACGCCATGGGCATCTTCTACCCCTATCTCGATGTCGAGGGCGTCGAACTGATCGGTGTCGAAGCGGCGGGCCTCGGTCTAGCGACCGGGCGACACGCGGCACCGCTGACCGCCAACAGCCGGGTCGGCGTGTTGCACGGCAACCGCACCTATCTGATGCAGGACGAGAACGGGCAGATCGTCGAGACCCACTCGATTTCCGCCGGCCTCGATTATCCGGGCGTCGGTCCCGAGCACGCCTGGCTCAAGGACAGCGGCCGCGCACGCTACGTGGCGGTGACCGACGACGAGGCGCTCGCCGCCTTCCACGCGCTGTGCCGGCTCGAGGGCATCATTCCGGCGCTGGAGTCGGCGCACGCGTTGGCCTACGCCGCCCAGTTGGCGCCGACCCTGGCGCGCGACCAGATCCTGCTGGTCAACGTTTCCGGGCGCGGCGACAAGGACATCCACACCGTCGCCGAAAAGTCGGCGATCGAACTTTGACCATGTCGCGCATCGATGCCACCTTCGAGCGCTTGCGCACGCGCAAGCGCTGCGGCCTGATCCCCTTCATCACCGCCGGCGATCCGGACGCCGCGACCACCCTGGCGCTGCTGCGCGCCCTGGTGCTCTCCGGCGCCGACCTGATCGAGTTGGGCGTACCCTTCTCCGATCCGATGGCCGACGGACCGACCATCCAGCGCGCCAGCGAACGGGCGCTGCGCCAGGGCATGAGCTTGCGCGGGGTGCTCGAACTGGTGCGCGCCTTCCGCCAGGAGAACCAGCACACGCCACTGGTCCTGATGGGCTACGCCAATCCGATCGAGGCTTACGGCAAAGCCTTCGTCGACGATGCGCGGGGCGCCGGAGTCGATGGCGTGCTGACCGTCGATTACCCACCCGAGGAGTGCGCCGACTTTGCAGCGGCGCTGAAGTCGGCCGGGATCGATCCGATCTTCCTTCTGGCACCGACCTCGACCGAGCAACGCTATGCCCAGGTCGCTGCCATGGGTGGCGGCTACATCTACTACGTATCGATGAAGGGCGTCACCGGTTCGGCGCTGCTCGATTTCGAGCAGCTGGGCCAACGCCTGCCGGCGATCCGCGCCGCGGTCGGGATGCCGGTTTGTGTCGGCTTCGGCATCCGCGACGCGGCGAGCGCGGCGAAGGTGGCGGCGTTCGCCGACGCGGTGGTCGTCGGCAGCCGCCTCATCGAAGAGATCGAAGCCTCGCCGCGCGATCAAGCGCCGGCCAAGGTGGCCAAGCTGATGAACGAGATCCGCATGGCGATCGACAACGCAAGCGTTGCGGGGAGGGCTCCATGAGCTGGTTGCAGAAGCTTCTACCACCCAAGATCAAACGCGCCGAGGGGGCGCACAAGTCGATTCCCGAGGGCCTCTGGTGCAAGTGTGCCGCCTGCGAGGCGGTGCTCTATAGTTCGGACCTCGCCGCCAACCAGGGTGTGTGCCCCAAGTGCAGCCACCACCATCGGCTGCGCGCCCGTCAGCGGCTCGACTATCTGCTCGATCCCGAGGGCCGCTTCGAGATCGGCGCTGAGGTGATTCCGGTCGATCCGCTCAAGTTCAAGGACAGCCGGCGCTATCTGGATCGACTGGCGGCGGCGAAAGAGGAGACCGACGAGAGCGATGCCCTGATCGTGGTGCAGGGGTCGATCAAGACCCTGCCGGTGGTGGTGGCCTGCTTCGAATTCGACTTCCTCGGCGGTTCGATGGGCTCGGTGGTCGGCGAGCGTTTCGTGCGCGGCGCCCGCTGCGCTCTGGACGGCCAGCTGCCCTTCGTCTGCATCACCTCCTCCGGTGGCGCGCGCATGCAGGAAGGCCTGCTGTCGCTGATGCAGATGGCCAAGACCACGGCGGCGGTGGCGCTCTTGGGGCAGCAGGGCCTGCCCTTCATCACCGTGCTCACCCATCCGACCACCGGCGGCGTCTCGGCGAGCTTCGCCTTCGTCGGTGACGCCGTGCTCGCCGAACCCGGCGCGCTGATCGGCTTTGCCGGGCCACGGGTGATCGAGCAGACGGTGCGGCAGACGCTGCCCGAAGGCTTTCAACGCGCCGAGTTTCTCCTCGACAAGGGCGCGATCGACATGATCGTCGATCGCCGCGAGATGCGCGACAAGCTGGCATCGCTGCTCAGCCTGTTGCAGCGCCTGCCGGCCGCCGCTCAGACTTGACCCGGCTGGCGCGCTGGCTCGCCCGCATCGAGGCCCTGCATCCGCGCGGGGCTGCAGGCATCGAGTTGGGTCTGCAACGGGTCAGAGAGGTGCAAGCGCGGCTCGGGCAGCGGCAGTTGGTGCCGCTGATCACCGTCGGCGGCACCAACGGCAAGGGCTCCACCTGCGCCTTGCTCGAAGCCATCATCGGCGCTGCTGGGTACAAGGTCGGCCTGTACACTTCGCCGCACCTGCTGCGCTATAACGAGCGGGTCAGGATAGGCGGCACCGACGTCGGCGACGCTGCCCTGTGCGCGGCCTTCGGGCGGGTCGAGGCGGCGCGATTGCAGACCTCGCTCACCTATTTCGAATTCGGCACCCTGGCGGCCTGGGAATGCTTCGCCGCGGCAGCGGTCGAGGTCGTGATCCTCGAAGTCGGGCTCGGCGGTCGGCTCGACGCGGTGAACTGCTACGACGCCGACTGCGCCGTGATCACGACCATAGCTCTCGACCACTGCGACTATCTGGGCGCGAGCCGCGCCGCCATCGCTCGCGAGAAGGCCGGCATCATGCGCAGCGGACGAGCGGCGGTGTGCGCCGACGCAAACCCGCCGGCGAGCCTGCAACGCCACGCGAAGGCGGTAGGAGCGCGGCTGCGCTTGCGCGGACACGACTTCGGCTGCGCGCCCAGCGAGCAGGGTCGATGGCGCTATTGGAGTTCGGCCGGAACCCGGCTCGAACTGCCGGCGCCTTCCCTGGCCGGACCACACCAGATTGCCAACGCTGCGGCGGCGCTGTGCGCTCTGGAGAGTCTGCAGGCAAGGTTGCGGGTGACACTGCCGGACATCGAGCGCGGGCTGGCGCGGGCCCGTCTCGCCGGCCGGCTCGAGCTGCGCCGGGGCAAGGTGCCACTGCTGCTCGATGTCGCCCACAATCCGCAGGCGGCGCGGGTGCTCGCCGCCAGTCTGCGGGCGATGCCCTGCGTCGGCAAGACCTGGGCCGTGTTCGGCATGATGCGCGACAAGGACATCGCGGCGGTGATCGCGGCGATGCGCGGCGTGGTGACGCGCTGGTTGCCGGTGAGCCTGCCCGGAGCGCGCGCTGCCAGCGCCGCCGAGCTCGCCGCCGCCTTGGTCGAGCAGAGTGCCGAAGTGGAGCGACAGCCCTTCACCGATGCCGCCGCGGCCTTCCGCGCAGCGCAAGCCATGGCAGACGAAGGTGATAGAATCGTTGCCTTTGGTTCCTTCCTGACAGTGGCGGATGTCCTGCGCCAACTGGCGCGAAAGGCGTGAAGTCCATGGCGGAAATCGACTCTACGGATGATGGCCGGGTGGATTTGAAGAAGCGCGCGCGCCGCCGTCTGGTCGGCGCAGTGGCGCTGGCGCTGCTCGCCGTCATCGTCCTGCCGATGGTGATGGACGAGGAACCGAAGCCGCTGACCCAGGACATCCAAATTCGCATTCCCAGCCAGGACAGCGTCCCGCCGGTGGCCCGCGCCGCCGCGCCGGTCACGCCACCGCCCGGCGACGCTAAGCCCGCCGAGCCCAAGGCCGATGCCAAGAGCGAGGCTCAGCCAGCCCCGGCGAGCGCGGTCGACGCCAAACCGGAGGCGAAGGGCGAACCAGCGAAGCTGGTGGATGCGGTCAAGCCGGCGCCGGCTAAGGCTGAGCCCAAGGCGGAGACGAAGGTCGAGCCCAAGGCGGAACCCAAGGTCGAGCCCAAGGCGGAGGTGAAACCCACCGTGAAGCCGGTGGCTGAGGCCAAGGCGGCGGTGAAGCCCGATGCCAAGAACGAGGCAAAGAGCGAGGCGAAGAACGACGCGAAGAACGACAGCGAGCAGTGGGTGGTGCAGCTCGGCGCCTACCAGGACCCGGGCAACGTCAAATTGCTGCTGGCGAAGGTCAAGGAGTTGCGCCTTCCAGCCTATACGGAGAAGGTCGATACCGAAGGCGGGACGCGCACCCGGGTTCGCGCCGGCCCGTTCGCGACGCGTGAGAAGGCCGAGCGCGCGCAGGCGGCGCTGAAGCGCATAGCCGCGGGCGGCCCGTCGGGCGGCGTGGTGGCGAAGAAGGATCGATGACGGGTTTTGATTACGCGGTGCTGGCGGTGTTGGGTTTGTCGGTGCTGCTCGGTTTGTGGCGCGGTGTGGTCGGCGAAGTGTTGGGCATCGCGGCGTGGGTGGCGGCATTCTTCGCCGCCCGCTGGTGGGGGCAGGCTGCAGGCGAGATGTTGCCGCGGCTGTCCGCCGAGCCGGCGCTGCGGCTGGTTGCGGGCTACGTGGCGGTATTTGTGGCGACTCTGCTGGCGTTTGGGCTCGCCCGCCTGCTATTCTCCCGTTTGCTGCGCGCGGTGGGTCTGGGTCTGGCCGATCGCCTGCTCGGCGCCGCCTTCGGTGTCGCCCGTGGCACCCTGGTGGTATTGGCGCTGGTGCTGGTCGGGGGACTGACCAGCGCTCCGCGTCAGGCCTGGTGGCGTGAAGCCTGGCTGGCGCCACCGCTGCAGACGGCGGTGCTGGCGGCGAAGCCCTGGCTGCCGCAAGCCGTGGCGCAGAAGGTAGCTTACAGATAGGAATCGGACGATGTGCGGAATTATCGGCGTGGTGGCGACGACACCGGTGGGCCAGCTGCTCTACGATGGCCTGCAGGTCCTGCAGCACCGCGGACAGGACGCCGCCGGCATCGCTACCGCCGAGAGTGGCCGCTTTCACATGCACAAAGGGCCGGGCCTGGTGCGTGACGTCTTCCGCACCCGCAACATGCTCAACCTGGTCGGCAACTGGGGCATCGGCCACTGCCGCTACCCGACCGCCGGCTCGGCCCACAACGCCGCCGAGGCGCAACCCTTCTACGTCAACTCGCCCTTCGGCCTGACCCTGGCGCACAACGGCAACCTGACCAATACCACGCAGCTCAAGCAGGACATCTTTCTGCAGGACCTGCGCCACATCAACACCAACTCGGATTCCGAAGTACTGCTCAACGTGCTGGCGCACGAGCTGCAGGCCGCCTCGACCAAATACCAGGTCGACGCCGAGACCATCTTCAAGGCGGTGGCGGGCGTGCATCGCCGCGTCCGCGGCGCCTACGCGGTGATCGCCATGGTCGCCGGCTTCGGCCTGCTCGCCTTTCGCGATCCCTACGGCATCCGGCCGCTGGTGATCGGCCGCAACGACACCGATGCTGGGCCTGAATACCTGGTCGCCTCGGAGAGCGTGGCCATCGATACCCTGGGCTTCAAGATCCTGCGCGATGTGGCTCCGGGCGAGGCGGTGCTGATCGACACCGCCGGCAACTTCGTCGCCCGCCAGTGCGCCGAGCGCACCATGCACGCACCCTGCATCTTCGAGTTCGTCTATCTCGCCCGCCCCGATTCGCTGATCGATGGTACCTCGGTGTACGAGACGCGGCTCAAGATGGGTGAGTTCCTCGCCGAGAAGATCCGCCACACCCATCCGCATCTGGCTATCGACACGGTGATGCCGATCCCCGATTCGAGCCGGCCGGCGGCGATGGAGCTGGCCAAGCGTCTCAATCTTCCCTATCGCGAGGGCTTCGTCAAGAATCGCTACATCGGTCGCACCTTCATCATGCCCGGCCAGTCCACGCGGCGCAAATCGGTGCGGCAGAAGTTGAACGCCATCGCCCAGGAGTTCAAGGGCAAGAACGTGCTGCTGGTCGACGATTCGATCGTGCGCGGCACCACCAGCCGCGAGATCGTCTCGATGGCGCGCGAAGCCGGTGCGCGCCACGTCTATTTTGCATCGGCGGCACCGCCGGTGCGCTACGCCAATGTCTACGGCATCGACATGCCGAGCCGTTCGGAGCTGATCGCCAGCGGCCGCAGCGACGACGAGATTCGCCGCGAGATCGGCGCCGACGCGCTGATCTACCAGGACCTCGACAGCCTCAAGGCGGCGCTTCACGCGGTCAATCCCAGCATCAGCTGCTTCGAGTCCTCCTGCTTCGATGGGCAGTACATCACCGGCGACGTGACCGGCGAATACCTGTCGAGCATCGATACGGCGCGCCGCGATCAGGCCCTAAGCGCCGGCACCGACGACGGCGACGGCGGCCAGTTGGACCTCAATCTGGTGACCCAGCAGTGAGCGACAGCGTGGGCGAGGATTACCAACTGGAGACGCTGGCGGTGCGCGCCGGTGGCCAACGCAGCCAGTTCAACGAGCACAGCGAAGCGCTGTACCTGACCTCCAGCTTCGTCTTCGACAGCGCGGCGCAGGCGGCGGCGCGCTTCTCCGGCGCGGAGGCGGGCAACGTCTACTCGCGCTTCACCAATCCGACCGTGAGCATGATGCAGGATCGCCTGGCGGCGCTCGAGGGCGCCGAGGCCTGCGTCGCCACCGCCTCGGGGATGGCGGCGATACTGGCGACGGTGATGGCGCTGATGCAGAGTGGCGAGAGCATCGTCGCGGCGCAGGGCATCTTCGGTGCCACCCAGCAGTTGTTCGGCGGCATCCTGCCGAAGTTCGGCATAACCACCCGCTTCGTCGTCGGCACCGACCCCGAGGCCTTCCGCGCTGCAATCCAACCGGGCACCCGCCTGCTGTTCATCGAGACGCCGTCGAACCCGCTCACCGAGGTGTTCGACATTGCGGCGCTGGCGCGGCTGGCGCACGGCGCCGGTGCCCTGCTGGTGGTCGACAACTGCTTTTGCACGCCGATACTGCAACGCCCGCTGGAACTGGGTGCCGACCTGGTGATCCACTCTGCCACCAAATATCTTGACGGCCAGGGCAGGGTGCTCGGCGGCGCCGTGCTCGGCGCCCGCGCCGTGGTCGACGAGGTGTTCAAGTTTCTGCGCAGCGCCGGCCCGACCCTGTCGCCGTTCAACGCCTGGGTGATCCTCAAGGGCCTGGAAACCCTGCCGCTGCGCATGGCGGCGCAGTCGGAAGCCGCCCTCGCGCTTGCGAGCTGGCTCGAAGCGCAGCCGGCGGTGAGTCGCGTCCTGCATCCGTGCCTCGCCTCCAACCCGCAGCACGCGCTGGCCGCGACCCAGCAGAGCGCCGCCGGCGCCATCCTCTCATTCGAAGTGCGCGGCGGCCGCGAAGCCGCCTGGCGCGTGGTCGACAACTGTCGCCTGATCTCCATCACCGCCAATCTGGGCGACACCAAGACCACCATCACCCATCCGGCGAGCACCACCCACGGCCGCATTTCGGCCGAGGCGCGGGCGGCGGGGGGCATCACCGAGAGCCTGCTGCGCGTGGCGGTCGGCCTGGAGGCGCTGACCGATCTGCAGGCGGATCTGGCGCGCGGGCTGGCGACGATCGCCTGAGGCGACAAAAAAGCCGAGCGGCGTTCGCCGCAAGCTGTTAGACTGCGCCCCGCACGGCCCATCATCAGTCTGTACGCCGAGCGCCGCGAGCGGATCCTCCGCCGCGTCTTTTCCCCCAAAGCGATTCTGCCTGGACTGATCCGTGCCCTGCACGGAGGGCCGTATCCAGGAGTCATCCATGAGTTTTCCCCAGCTCGGCCTTTCGGCCGAAATCCTGCGTGCCGTCGCCGACCAGGGCTACGACACGCCGACACCGATACAACTGCAGGCGATTCCGGTCATCCTCGCCGGCCACGACCTGATGGCCGCCGCCCAGACCGGCACCGGCAAGACCGCCGGCTTCACGCTGCCCATCCTGCAACTCCTGAGCGAGCGCCCGGTGACCGGCAAGCGCAAACCGCGGGTCCTTGTTCTCACTCCGACGCGCGAACTGGCCGCCCAGGTGGAGGAGAGCGTGAAGAGCTACGGCTGCCATCTGCCGCTCAACTCCCTGGCCATCTTCGGCGGCGTCAGCCTGGTGCCGCAGGTGCGGGCGCTCAAGGCGGGGGTGGACATCCTGGTGGCGACGCCGGGACGTCTGCTCGACCATCTCGGCCAGCGCAACGTCGACCTCTCTGGCATCGAAATCCTGGTCTTGGACGAGGCCGATCGCATGCTCGACATGGGCTTCATCCCCGACATTCGCCGCATCGTCGCGCTGCTGCCCAAGCAGAAGCAGACGCTGATGTTTTCCGCCACCTTCTCCGACGAGATTCGCCAGCTCGCCGCCGGCTTTCTCGACAAGCCGCAGCGGGTCGAGGTCGCCAGCCGCAACGCCACCGCCGATCGCATCGAGCAGCGGGTCTACCACGTGGACAAAGCGCGCAAGCGCGACCTGCTGATCCAGTTGATCAAGGAGCACAACTGGCACCAGGTGCTGGTATTCACCCGCACCAAGCACGGCGCCAACGCGCTGGCCGAGAAGCTGGAGAGCGCCGGTATCCGCTCGGCGGCGATCCACGGCAACAAGAGCCAGGGCGCGCGCACCCGGGCGCTGGCCGACTTCAAGAGCCTCAAGCTCAACGTGCTGGCGGCGACCGACATCGCGGCGCGCGGCCTCGACATCGACCAATTGCCGCACGTGGTCAACTTCGATCTGCCCAACGTCGCCGAGGACTACGTGCACCGCATCGGTCGCACCGCCCGCGCCGGTCTCAGCGGCAGCGCCGTATCCTTGGTCTGCGTCGACGAGCACGGTCTGCTGCGCGACATCGAGCGCCTGTTGAAGCGCGAAATCGAGACGGTGCAGGTCCCGGGTTTCGAGCCCGATCCGTCGATCCGCGCCGAGCCGATCGAGAACGGTCGCCGCTCCGGCGGCCACCGCCCGGGCGGTGACCGCGGCAACGGTGCGGCGCGCAAGCCCCAGGGTCGCGCCGGCGGCGCCAAACCGGGTGCGGCGAAGCGTCAGCCCATGCGCTCGGGCAGGTAGAGCGCGATCATCGGAAAGGCGATCAGAATCACCAGACGCAGGATGTCGGTGAGGACGAAGGGGATCACGCCTTTGAAGATGGTGGTGAAGCTGACCTCCTTGACCACGCTCTTGATCACGAACACGTTCATGCCCACGGGCGGGTGGATCAGGCCCAGTTCCACCGTCATGACGATGATCACGCCGAACCAGATCGGATCGAAGCCGAGCTGGGTCACCACCGGGAAGATGATGGGGATGGTCAGGATGATCATGGCCATCGCATCCATCAGGCAACCGAGGATCAGGTACATGACCATGATCAGGGCGAGCACACCGTAGCGGCCCAGCCCCATGCCGGTCAGCAATGCCGTCAGTTTTTGTGGCGTCTGGGTCACGGTCAGAAAGTAGCCGAACAGCAGCGCACCGATCAGCACCGTGAACACCGCCGCGGCGGTGCGTGTGGCCTGCAGCAGGGCCTCCTTGATCTTGTGCCCGGGCAGCTTGCCGCGCGCCAGACCGAGGATGAAGGCGCCACCGGCACCGACGCCGCCGGCCTCGGTGGGGGTGAAGAAGCCGCCGTAGAGGCCGCCGATCACGAACACGAACAGCGCCAGCGGCGCCCAGACCTCCCGTGCTGCCGCCAGCCTCTCGCTGGTCGGCAGCGGCTCGTGCGCCGGCAGCAGGTTCGGCCGCAACCGCACCAGGAGGGCGATGGTGCCGATGTACATGGCCATGGCGAGGAGGCCGGGAAGTATGCCGGCCATGAACAGCTTGCCGATGTCCTGCTGGGTGATGATGCCGTACACGGCCAACACCGTCGACGGCGGCAACATCGCACCGAGGGTGCCGCCTGCGGCGATGACGCCGGTGGCGAAGGAGGCCGGATAGCCGTAGCGGCGCATCTCCGGATAGGCGACGGTGGAGAAGGTGGCGGCGGTGGCCACCGAGGAACCGCAGATTGCGGCGAAGCCGCCACAGGCGACCACGGTCGCGAAGCCCAAGCCGCCGCGGCGGTGGCCGACGAAGGCGTTGGCGGCGCGGAACAGCTCGCGACTCACCCCCGAGACCGACACCAGCGCCCCCATCAGCATGAACATCGGCAGCACGCCGAAGGTGTAGTCGGTGACCGTGCGCATCGAGGTCTGGCCCACCAGCTTGAGCGCCGGCCCCGAGCCGACCAGGTAGCTGTAGCCGGTCACCCCGACCAGGCCCATCGCCATGCCCACCGGCACGCGCAGCAACATCAGCAGGAACAGGGCGACGAAGCCGGCGAGGGCGACGAAATCATCACTCATGGATCGTCCTCACTCGACCGGCTTGCGTTCCGGGCGGTCTTCGATCTGCTCGGGATGGAAGATCAGGCGCCAGGTGCGGATGGCGATCAGCACCACGGCCGAGACGTCGCCCAGCCAGGCAACCGCGAAGAACGGCCAGGTGGGCAGATTGAGGTCGTAGGTCAGCACGTTGTCCTGGTAGGTGAGGCCCACCTTGTCGAACAGCATGGTCGTCTGCACGCTGACCACGAGCAACAGCACCAGGGTGGCGAAGATGTCGATGTAGCGTTTCAACCGCGGTCCGGCCGCCGCCCAGACCAGGTCTACGGTGATGTGGGTGCCGCGATAGGAGGTGGCGGCGATGCCCCAGAAGATGAGGATGCCGAGCAGGAAGCGGCCGAAGTCGTAGCCGTCGGGGATCGAGGTATCGAAGAAGCGGCGTAGCAGCACCGAGAGGAAGATGTCGGTGGCGACCAGACCGACGAAGACGGCCGCCAACATCTCGATGCCGTCGATCAAACGGTCCATCACGTTGCGCTGCACGCGTTTCCCCTTGCCGCGGCGAGGCCCTAGCGGGCTGTGATCAGAGCGCTGCCTTGTACTTCGTCAGAGACTGTTTCAATCCGTCGAGCACCACCTTGGGGTCGTAGCCGGCCTTCTTCACGTCGTTGGCCCACTGCTGCTCCGCCGGGGCGACGGCGCGGCGCCAGCTGGCCAATTGCTCCGGACTCAACTTGTCGATCTCGTGCCCGGCTTGCGCTGCGATCTTGGCGTGGCCGGCGAACTCGAAGTCGGCCCACGGGCTGGCGAGCTTCTCTGCCCATGCGCCGCTGCAATGCTCGTCGATCACCTTCTTCTGCGCCGGCGACATGGCTTCGTACTTGGCTTTGTTCATCACCCAGACGAAGGGCGTCACGTAGAGCGGTGTGTCGAGATGGTACTTGACCACCTTGTCGATGCCGAACAGACCGATCGATCCCCAGGGAAAGGCGATCGCGTCGGCCACACCGCGCTCCAGCATGTCGCGCGATTCGGGTGCGGAGGCCTGCACGTTGGTCGCACCGAGCAGGGTGTTCATCTGGCCGATGGTGCTGGTCGAGGGGCGGATCTTGAGGCCGCGCACGTCTTCGGGATTGAGGATCTTCTTGCGCGAGTGGTAGGTGCCGGGGTCATGGACGAAGGCCAGGCAGAAATGCACGTCCTTCATCTCCTTCTCGGCGTAGGACCGGTACCAGGCGTCGATCGCCGCCGAGCCGCCCTTGGCGTTGGCAAAGAGGAAGGGCAGCGAGGCGCCGGCCATCACCGGAAAGCGACCAGGCTGGTAGCCGGGGTTGACGTAGGCGAAGTCGGCGATGCCGTCGCGCGCCATGTCGTAGTGGTCGAAGGCCTTGCCCAGCTGCTCGGAGGGGAACAGGGTGCCGCCGACGCTGCCGCCGGTCGCCTTCTTGATGTCGTCTGCCCAGGCCTGCAAGGAGGGGTTGAGCGGATGTTGCGGCGGAACCCAGCTGCCCATCTTCAACTGGAAAGTCTTATCCTGCGCCGCTGCGCTTCCCGCGGCCAACGCAAGAGCCATCAGACATAGCAGCAGTCGCCTTTTCATCCTCGTCGTCTCCTCTGGGTCAATTGATCGTCGCGCCGCCCATCTTAACCGGGCCAGGGCAGAAAGTCGCAAGCCGCCTCGTCGCAGCGCAGATAGCTCGCCGCCCCGTACCAGTCGCCGAGCACCCAGCGCTCGCACAGATGGCCGTCGACCAGGTGCTCGTTGCGGCCGGCCCGGTGGGTGTGGCCGTGGATCAGGCGCGGATAGTCGTAGCGGCGCAGCAGCGCGTCGACGGCGTCGCTGGCGACGTCCATGATCGCAGCCGGCTTGATCCGCTTCTGCTCCTCGCTGCGCGCGCGCATCGACTCGATCTCGGCGTGGCGCTCGGCCAGGGGCCGCGCCAGGAAGGCCGAGCGCCAGGCCTCGCTGCGCACCTCGCGGCAGAACTCCTGATAGGCGTGGTCGTTGGTGCACAGCGAGTCGCCGTGCAGCAGCAGCGTCGCCTGACCGCCGACGCTGATCAGCTGTGGTTCGTCGAGCAGCCGCGCCGAGCTGGCGGCGGCAAATCCGTCGCCGAGCAGAAAGTCGCGATTGCCGGCGAGCACCACGACCTCGACGCCGCGCGCGACCAGGCGCTTGATGCCGGCGGCCACTGAGGCGTTGAAGGGTTCGTCCAGATCGTCGTCGCCGGCCCAGTATTCGAACAGGTCGCCGAGGATGTAGAGCGGGCCGCCTTGGGCGGGAAGGGCGGCGAGCAGGTCGAGAAACAGGCGTGTCGCGGCCGGCCGCGTCGGGCACAGATGCAGGTCGGAAACGAAGAGGGCGGCGGCCACGCTGCCCTTAGAGGACTTCCGCGCGCTCGATCAGCACGTCGACCACCGGCACGTCCTTCTGGAAGCCCTTGGCGCCGGTGGTGACCGCCTTGATCGCCTCCACGACCTCCATGCCCTCGACCACCTGGCCGAAGACGCAATAGCCCCAGCCGCTGCCGGTCGGCGCGCTGTGATCGAGGAAGGCGTTGTCGGCGACGTTGATGAAGAACTGGCTGGTGGCCGAATGCGGATCGTTGGTGCGGGCCATGGCGATGCTGCCGCGGACGTTCTTCAGACCGTTGTCGGCTTCGTTCTTGATCGGCGCCTGGGTCGGCTTCTGTTCCATGCCGGGGGCAAAGCCGCCGCCCTGGATCATGAAGCCGTCGATGACGCGATGGAACAGCGTGCCGTCGTAGTGCCCGGAAGCGGCGTAGGCGAGAAAGTTCTTCACCGTCTCAGGCGCGCGCTCGGCGTCGAGTTCGATGCTGAT
Source organism: Sterolibacterium sp. (assembly GCA_023258955.1). Taxonomy (GTDB): domain Bacteria; phylum Pseudomonadota; class Gammaproteobacteria; order Burkholderiales; family Rhodocyclaceae; genus CAIYYX01. The sequence goes on along the minus strand of JAHFRE010000072.1, from coordinate 779 downwards.
GATGCCGTGGTTGGTGTGCAGTTTGATCATGGCTTGGTTCCAGTCTTCTCGGGCAGCAGGCGCACCGCCTCTATCAATATAGTCGTCTTCGGCACGTCGCGGAACATTCCGGCGTTGCCGGTAGGTTGTTTGGCGATGCGGCCGACCGTGTCCAGTCCCTCTTTGACCTGGCCGAACACGGCGTAGCCTGGATTGCCCGGGCGGCGGTCGAGCGGATCGTTGTCCACCAGATTGATGAAGAACTGCGCGGTGGCCGAGTTCGGGTCGTTGGTGCGGGCCATCGCCAGGGTGCCGGCGCTGTTCTTCAGCCCGTTGCCGGCCTCGTTTTCCACCGGCGCCCGGGTCGGCTTCTGCTGCATGTCGGCGCTGAAACCGCCGCCCTGGATCATGAAGCCGTCGATGACCCGATGAAATATGGTGCCGTTGAAGAATCCATCCTTGACGTATTGGAGGAAGTTGGCGGCGGTCTTGGGCGACTTGTCGACGAAGATCTCGGCGACGATGGTGCCCTGGCTGGTCTTGATTTCGACCAACGGGTTGGCGGCCCAGGCGGGCAGGCTGGCGATCAAACCCGCGGCGAGCAGGTACAGTCTTTTCATGAGGTTCCTCGGGTGGTAAGTGAAGCGCTCAGACGGCGCCTTCGTAGGCGATCTTCCAGCGACCGTTCTCTTTCAGCCAATACTGGCGCTTCTTCATGACGTTGGCGAGATTGTTGCTCTTGTAGTCCTGGTCGAAGGTGACGACGACCATCTCTTCCTTGCCCGGATTGCGGAACATGC
>JAHFRE010000271.1 GCA_023258955.1 Sterolibacterium sp. | reverse complement strand
CTCAGTGCAGTCTGATGCCCACCCATCTTTCGAGTTGCGCCAGGTCGTCGAGCTGCGCCGCGCTGTCGGCGCTGTGCACCACCGTGCCCCGCTCCAGCACCAGGCAGCGCTTGGTCAGGCGCAGCGCCTGCTCGACGTGCTGTTCGACCAGCAGCAGCGCCTGGCCTTCGGAACGGCCCATCTTCTCGATGGCGGCGCAGATCTGCTCGACGATCACCGGCGCCAGGCCTTCGAGCGGCTCGTCGAGCAACAGCAGCTTCGGGTTGAGCATCAGGGCGCGAGCGATCGCCAGCATCTGTTGTTCGCCGCCGGACAATTCGTTGCCCCAGTTCTTGCGTCGCTCGGCCAGCGCCGGAAAGAGTTCGAAGACCCGGGCGAGGTCCCAGGGTCCGGGCAGCGCGGTGACCGTCAGGTTCTCCTCGACCGAGAGTGAAGCGAAGATCTCCCGCTCCTGCGGCACCCAGCCCAGTCCGAGGTCGGCGCGCCGGTGCGGCGCCACCGCCGCCAGGTCGGCGCCGCGCCAGCGCATGCTGCCGCGGTGCACCTGGGTGTGGCCCATCAGTGTGGCCAGCAGCGTGCTCTTGCCGACACCGTTGCGTCCGAGCAGGGACACCGCCTCGCCCTCGGCCAGGGAAAAGCTGCAGGCGTCGAGCACCGTGGCCTCGCCGTAGCCGGCGTGGACGCCATCCATGATGAGCAATTCAGCCACGATGTTTACCCAGGTAGACCTCCTGCACCCGCTCGTCGGCGGCGATCTCCGCCGGCGTTCCCGAGACCAGCTCGGCGCCGCTGACCAGGACCGTGATCCGTTCGGCGAAGCGGAACACCAGGGACATGTCGTGCTCGATCAACAGGATGCTGATGTCGCGGGGCATCTCGGCGAGCACCGCCAGCATCTCGTCGCTCTCGCCCTCCGGAACCCCGGCGGCCGGTTCGTCAAGCAGCAGCACCCGCGGCCGCACCGCCATGGCCAGCGCCACCTCGAGCAGCCTTTGCTTGCCGTAGGCCAGTTCGTGCGTGGCGCGACTGCAGACGTCGGCGAGGTTCAAGCGCGCGAGTAAATCGTAAGCCTCGTCGATCTCGGCGCGGCGGCGGGTCAGCGGGAACAGGCGCCGGTCGAACACGCTCAGGCTGTCGCGATCGCGCTCGCAGATGGTCGCCGTCACCGCCTCGAGCGGCGTCAGCTTGGGAAACAGCGAGTTGATCTGGAAGGTCCGCGCCAGGCCGCGGGAGACGCGCAGGTAGGGCGGCAGGTGGGAGATGTCCTCGCCGTTCAACCAGATCGAGCCGGAGGACTGGCGCAGCACCCCGGTGAGCTGGTTGATCAGCGTCGTCTTGCCGGCGCCGTTGGGGCCGATCAGGGCGTGGCGCGCGCCCGCTTCGAGGCTGAGATTGACCTTCTGCGTCACCTTGAGGCCGCCGAAGGACTTGCACAGGTCTTCGGTTCTGAGGACGGCGGTCATGCTTTCTTCCCCATCGGCCGCAGCGCCGCCAGCTTGGCCATGCCGCCGATGACGCCGCCGCGCAGGTAGCGGGTGGCGACGATCAGCAGGATGCCGAGCCAGAACAGCCAGTACTCGGCGTTGATCGACGACAGCCAGTTCTGGGCGATGAGGAAGGCGCAGGCGCCGACGAAACCGCCGTAGAGGGTGGCTGTGCCGCCGATCAGCAGCATGATCAGGAGGTCGGCCGAACGCTGGAAGCCGAACGAGTCGATGGCCACGAACTGCGTGGTCTGGGTCAACAGCGCCCCGGCGACACCGGCGATCACCGCTCCCAGGGTGTAGATGTTGGTCAGGCGCACCCGGATCGGGATGCCGATGGCCACCGCGCGTTGCTGGTTGTCGCGGATCGCGCGCAGCGACAGGCCGTAGGGCGCGGTCATCAGCGCGCGCGCGACGACGAACAGGCCGAAGCTCACCACCAGCACGTAGAGGTAGGCGGTCTTGCCGAACAGGTCGAACTCGAACAGGCCCAGCACCTTGCCGACGGCGATGCCCTGCAGGCCGTCGACCCCGCCGGTGATGTCGGTCAGGCGGTTGGCCAGTTCGAACAGCAGCAGACCGATCCCCAGGGTGATCATCAGGCGCGACAGGTCGCGCCCGCGCAACACCAGGAAGCTGGTGAGGAAACCAAAGGTGCCGGCGACCAACGCAGCGCCGAACAGGCCCAGAACTGGTTCGATGACGCCGACCTTGGTCAACAAGCCGGCGGTGTAGGCGCCGAGGCCGAAGAAGGCGGCGTGGCCGAGGGTGACGATGCCGGCGTAGCCCAGGATCAGATCCAGCGACAGGGCGAACAGACCGGTGATGAGGATCTGCGCGGCGAACATCAGGTGCTTGGGCAGCAGGAAGTAGACCGCCAGCCAGGCCAGCCAGAAGGCGATCTCGGCCCGGCTCCAGCGCTCGCGCCGGGCCAGATGAGTGATGTGCGGGGGAGTGACCATGGTCATTTCTTGCGCCCCAGCAGACCGTGCGGCGCCACCAGCAGCAGGACGATCATCACCACGTAGATCATGAAGGCGCCGGTCTCCGGTATGTAATACTTGCCGGCGGTGTCGGCGACACCCAAGAGCAGCGCAGCGAGCAGCGTGCCCATGATGGAACCGGGACCGCCGACGACGACGATCAGCAGGAAGTACACCAGGTATTTGAGCGGGAAGTGCGGATCCAGACTCAGCACGTCGACCCCCAGGGCGCCGCCGAGGCCGGCCAGGCCGCTGCCCAGGGCGAAGGTGATCTGGAACACGCGTTCGACGTGGATGCCCATCGCCGCCGCGGTGCGCTGCCGCTCGACCGAAGCGCGGACGCGGGCGCCGAAGCGGGTGCGCTCGAGACCGAACACCAGACCGAGGGTGATCGCCGCGCCGATCGCCATCAGGAACAGGCGGTAGCGGGAGAGGTCGACCCCGGCCAGGCTGAACTGGCCCTGCAACCATTCCGGGATGCTGACCGGTTGTTGCCCCGGACCCCAGATGTAGGTGGCGCCGGCGATCGCCACGAAGATGATGCCGACGGTGAGCAGCACCTGGTCGAGGTGGGTGCTCTTGTACAAAGGCCGGTAGAGCGTGCGTTCGAGCACCAGGCTGGCCGCCGCCACGACGACGAAGATCAGCGGCAGGGCGGCGAGAAAGGGCAGCCCTGCCGCACCCATCAGCACCACCAGCAGGTAGCCGCCGGCCATGGCGAAGACGCCGTGGGCCAGGTTGATGAAGCCCATCAGGCCGAGGGTCACCGACAGCCCGACCGAGATCAGGAACAGCAGCGTCCCGTAGGCCAGGCCGTCGAACAGCAGGCCGAGAAAACTCGTCATGGGCTACTGCTTGCCAGGGTCCTTGAAGTTCTTGACCGAGTCGAACTCGATGTTGAACACCCTGCCGTTCTTCTCTTCGGCGCGGCGGTAGTACACCGTCTGCACGATGTCGCGCGTCTCCGGATCGATGCTGATCGGACCGCGCGGACTCTCGAAGGCGAGCCCCTTCATCGCCGCCACCAGCTTGTCGCCGTCGGTGTCGCCGTTGGTCTTCTTCAGCGCCGCGTAGATGCCGGCCATGCCGTCGTAGCCGGCCACCGACATGAAGTTGGGCCGCTTCTTGGTGCCGTAGGCCTCGGCGTAGGCGGCGACGTAGGCCTTGTTCAGGGCCGAATCGTGCGCCATCGAGTAGTGGCCGGAGGTGACCACGCCCAGCACCGATTGGCCTAACACGTCCATCAGGTCGTCGTCGGCGAAGTCCACCGTGGCCAGCAGCTTGATGCCGGCCTTGTCGAGGCCGCGTTCCTTGTAGGCCTTGAGGAAGGAGACGGTGGCGCTGCCCGGCGGCAGGAACAGGAACACCGCCTCCGGTTGCGCGTCCTTGATGCGTTGAATGTAGGAGGAAAAGTCGAGGTTGGTCACGGGCACGCGCACGCTGCCGATCAACTGGCTGCCGCCGGCCTCGAAGGCCTTCTTGAAGGCCGTCTCGGCGTCGATGCCGGGGCCGTAGTCGGCGACCAGGGTGTACATCTTCTTGATCCCGGACTTGGCGGCGTAGGTGGCCATCGGTGCCGAGATCTGCGGCAGGGTGTGCGAGAAGCGGACGATGTAGGGCGACTTGGTGGTGATCACCGAGGTGGCGGCGTTCATGATCACCATCGCCTTCTTGGCCTGGGTGGCGAGCGGTGCCACGGCCATGGCGCTGGGCGTCAGGCCGAAGCCGGCCAGGATGTCGACCTTGTCCTGCACCAGGTAATCGCTGGCCAGGCGCTTCGACACTTCCGGCGCGATGCCGGTGTCGTCGCGGATGGTGACCACGATCTTGCGCCCGGCGACCGTGTCGCCGTTCTGCTTCATGTACAGCTTGAGGCCGTTGCCGATCTGCTCGCCGTAGTCGGCGTAGGGTCCGGTCAGGGGCAGGATGACGCCGATCCTGATCGGCTCCTCGGCCTGCGCCGCGGGCGCCGCGAGGAGCAGGCCGCCGAGCAGGGCGAGCCACAGTTGCTGGAATTTGTTCATCTTCTCTCCTTTGTTGTAGTTGCGGCGTGTCCGTGGCGGGATCCGTGCAGAACACTCTAACCCCGCTTGCCACCGCTGCGCTGAATGATCATTCATTCAGAAGTTAGCACGACCGCCGAACGATTGCAAGCGCCGCCGGGCGAGCGCTCGCCCGGTGGCGCAATACCCGGGCCTAGGCGTGGCGGCGCGGCACGTCGAGCCGGCCCGCCTTGAAGTCACCCAGACGCTGGCGCAGGTCGTCGGGGATCGGCACGGCGCGGCGAGTGGCAAAGGCGAAGACGCAGATCGTCAGCTTGGCCGACAAGCGGACCTTGTCTTCATAGACCGCCTGCACCAGCAGCTGGATGGAACTGTTGCCGATGCGCTCGACCTGCAAGGTCAGGGTGATGACCTCGCCGATCTTCGAGGGCGTGACGAAGTCGCACTGAATGTTGACCATCGGCAGGCCCATCTGCCGCTCGGT
>JAHFRE010000270.1 GCA_023258955.1 Sterolibacterium sp. | reverse complement strand
TCGAGGAAATAGCCGCCAGCCTCGGGGGCGAAGAAGATCACCGCCGCGAAGACGATGGCAAAGCCGACCACGCCGACGATGTCCTTGACCGTGTAGTAGGGATGAAAGGGGATGCCGTCGAGCGGGATGCCCTTGTCGTCCTTCTTCTTCTTGATCTCGATGCCGTCCGGATTGTTGGAGCCGACCTCGTGCAGGGCGATCACGTGGATGGCCACCAAGCCGAGCAGCACCAGCGGCACCATGATCACGTGGAAGGCGAAGAAGCGGTTGAGCGTCGCGTCGCCGACCACGAAGTCGCCGCGCAGCCACAACGAAATATCGGGACCGATCAGCGGAATCGAGGAGAACATGTTGACGATGACCTGGGCGCCCCAGAAGGACATCTGACCCCAGGGCAGCAGGTAGCCGAAGAAGGCCTCGGCCATCAGCAGCTGGAACAGCACCATGCCGACCACCCAGATCAGTTCGCGCGGATTGCGGTGTGAGCCGTAGATCAGGCCGCGGAACATGTGCAGGTAGATCACGATGAAGAAGGCCGAAGCCCCGGTCGAATGCATGTAGCGCACCAGCCAGCCCCAGGGCACGTCGCGCATGATGTACTCGATGCTGGCGAAGGCCACCGGCACCCCCGAGACGTTGAGCGTCGCGTCGGGCTTGTAGTGCATGGTGAGGACGATGCCGGTGACGATCTGCAAGACCAGCACCAGCAGGGCCAGGGAACCGAAGAAATACCAGAAGTTGAAATTCTTCGGCGCGTAATAGCCGGCCAGGTGCGCGTTCCAGAACGAACTCACCGGCAGGCGCGCGTCGATCCACTGCAGCAGACCGCGCATCTTCACGTTGATCGCACTCAAGCTCATGCCCCTTTCTTGTCTTCGCCGATGAGCAGCTTGCTCTCGCTAAGATAGGTGTGGGGCGGGATTTCGAGATTGTCCGGCGCCGGTTTGTTCTTGAACACGCGCCCGGCGAGATCGAAGGTCGAGCCGTGGCAAGCGCAGATGAAACCGCCCGGCCAGTCGGCGGCGATGCCCGATTCGGCGCCCGGCGTCATCTTTTCGGTCGGTGAGCAACCGAGGTGGGTGCAAACGCCGATCGCGACAAAGATCTCCGGCTTGATCGAGCGCGCCTCGTTCTTGCAGTATTCCGGTTGCATGGCCTTGTCGGAATTGGGGTCAGTCACCAGGTCGTCGGTCTTCTTCAACGAAGCCAGCATTTCCTTGGAACGGTTGATGATCCACACCGGCTTGCCCCGCCATTCGACCGTGATCATGTCGCCAACGCCGAGCTTGCTGATGTCGACCTCGACCGGCGCACCGGCCGCCTTGGCCCTTTCCGAGGGCATCAGGCTGGACACCAGCGGTACCAGCGTAAACACGCCGGCGACGCCACCCACGGCGGCGGTCGCACCCACCAAGCGCCGCCTCTTGCAATCCACGACCTTGTCGCTACCCATCTTTCCGTCCCTTTGCCAACGCTGACCCTGAACCCGGCGATTATACCGGAAAGCCGTAGCCCGTTTCACCGCCGCCGCTGCCGCGCGCGGCGCCGTGCGCTCAATAATCCCGCCGCTCGTAGAGCGCCTGGGCGATGGTGCCGGCGTCGGTAAACTCCAGCTCGCCGCCCACCGGCAGGCCGCGGGCGATGCGCGTGACCTTGAGGCCGCGGGCGTGGAACAGCTCCGCCAGATAGTGCGCGGTCGCCTCACCCTCGTTGGTGAAGTTGGTGGCGATGATGACCTCGGTCACCCGCCCGTCGGCGGCCCGCTCGAACAGGCGCTCGAGCTGCAGTTCCTTGGGCCCGATCCCGTCGAGGGGAGAGAGCCGGCCCATCAGCACGTAATAGAACCCGCTGTAGGCGTGGGTCTGCTCCATCATATTGAGATCGACGGGCATCTCGACCACGCACAGCTGGCTGGCATCGCGCTTCGATGAGGCGCAGCGTTCGCAGACCTCCTGCTCGCAAAAGGTGTTGCAGCGCCGGCAATGAACGATGTTCTTGAGCGCCGCGTCGAGCGCCCGCGCCAGCTCGGCGGCCCGCGCCGGCTCACGCTGCAGCAGGTGGTAGGCCATGCGCTGGGCGCTCTTCGGCCCCACACCGGGCAGGCAGCGCAGCGCCTCGATCAACTGCTCCAGGCTGCCGGCCGCGGCTCTCAAAACGGCAGCTTCATGCCCGGCGGCAGTTGCAGGCCGGCGGCGAAGCCGCCCATCTTTTCCTGTGACGTCGCCTCGACCTTGCGCTGCGCATCGTTGACCGCCGCAGCGACCAGGTCCTCGAGCATCTCCTTGTCGTCCATCACCGAAGCATCGATGGCGACGCGACGCACGTCGTGCTTGCAGGTCATCGTCACCTTGACCGCGCCGGCGCCCGACTGGCCCTCGACCTCGATCGAGGCGAGTTCCTCCTGCGCCTTGGCCATGCGCTCCTGCATCTGTTGCGCCTGCTTCATCAGTCCGGCAATGCCGCCTTTCATCATTTCTATTGCTCCAATGGGTGAACTACAGGGGTTTGATCGACGCCTCGTTGATGGTGGCGTCGAACATCTCGACCACCTCGCGCACGAAGCCGTCTTGCTCGATCGCGGCGATGGCGCGCTCCTGGCGCTTGCGCTGCGCCTGGCGCGAGCGCTCGGCCGGCGTCGCCGCGGTGGCCTCGGCGAGCACGATGGTGAGTTTGAGTTCGCGTCCATAGTGGCGCTGCAGCTCCGCCTGCAACCGGTCCTGGTGCGCCTTGCCGCGCAGGTGCTGGTGCGCCGGCGGCAGACGCAGCGTGATCTCGGTGGCGCCGACCTCGGCCAGTTCGCAGTGCTGCGCCAACTGACGCGCCATGCCGCCCAGTTGCAGGCTGGCGGCGACGGCGTGCCAGTCGCTGTCGTCGGTCGCTGCGGCGGCGGCCGGCTTCGGCGCGCGTTTGCTCGCCGGCGGGTTGGCCAAGGGCTGGGCGGCGCTGGCGCTCGCCGCTGCGCTGCTGGCGCTCGGCGGCGCGCCCGTCGCCGCTGCCGCCGCGGCGCCCAGCGCCGGCGGCAGCGAGGGCCGGAACGCGTGCAGGCGCAGCAGGCTCATCGAGAAGCCGGTCCGCTCGTCCGGCGCCAGCGCCAGGTCGTCGCGTCCCTGGATGGCGATCTGGTAGGCGAGCTGCAGGTATTCGGCGTCGACAGCCGCGGCGTAGGTCTCCAGCCGGCCCCGCTCCTGGGCATCGGTGATCGCCTGCGGCGCGAACTGCGCCAGGGCGACGCGGTGGAACAAGGTCGCCAGTTCCTGCAGCGCCGAATCGAAGGAGAGACTGCGCGCCTCCATGGCCTCGGCCAGGTCGAGCAAGGCGCCGATGTCGCCGGCGACCAAGGCATCGAGCAGTTGATAGAGGTGATCGTCGCCGACCGTGCCCAGCATGTCGCGCACCTCGGCGGCGGTAACGCGTCCGGCGCCGTGGGCGATCGCCTGGTCGAGCAGCGACAGGGCATCGCGCATGCTGCCGGCGGCGGCCTTGGACAGTTGGGTCAACGCCGCCGTCTCCGCCTCGACGCCCTCCTCGGCGAGCACCGCTGTCAGATGACCGACGATCTGGCTGACCGGCATCTGCTTCAGGTTGAACTGCAGACAGCGCGACAGCACGGTCACCGGAATCTTCTGTGGGTCGGTGGTGGCAAGGATGAACTTGATGTGCTCCGGCGGTTCCTCCAGGGTCTTCAGCATGGCGTTGAACGCCGAATTGGAAAGCATGTGCACTTCGTCGATGACGTAGACCTTGTAGCGGCCGCGGGTCGGCGCGTAGCTGGCGTTGTCGAGCAGCTGGCGCATCTCGTCCACCCGGGTGTTGGTCGCGGCGTCCACCTCGATCAGATCGACGAAGCGACCGCCGTCGATCTCCAGGCAGGAACTGCACCTGCCGCAGGGGGTGGAACTGACCCCGGCCTCGCAGTTCAGCGCCTTGGCCAGAATGCGCGCGATGGTGGTCTTGCCGACCCCGCGCGTGCCGGTGAACAGGTAGGCGTGATGCAGCCGCTGCTGATCGAGGGCGTGGGTCAGCGCGCGCACCACGTGTTCCTGACCGACGAGGGTGGCGAAAGACTTGGGGCGCCACTTGCGCGCGAGGACCTGGTAGCTCATGCGAGACTCGAGATTAGGTGTGGCGAGCCTTACCCCGGCACTTGTTTGGAAGGCTGTGGCTGCTTCCTTCCGGACCTGACCAGGTTCACCACCGCACAATGCGGGGAGACCCGCCACGATGAATTCTACCAGCCTTTGCCGTTCAGCCGCCGCCGCGCTGGAAATAGAGACGGAAACGCTGCAAGAAGCGCTGCACCTCGGCCGCCGCGTAGTTCTCGAAGCGCAGCGTGACGCGCAGGCGTTCGAGCGACAACATGGCGATGCGCAACGCCGGCAAAGGTTCGAGGACGATGGTCCAACGCCTGCCGTCCTCGCGGTGCACCAGGGTCGAACCTTCCTCGACGTAGTCATCGCCAGCCACGGCAGCGGGCAGGCGGGCGAGAAGCTCCGCCCGCGAGATGCTCATCTCCATTGTTGCCTCAACCACCCGCGATCGGCGGCCAGATGGCGACGACGTCACCCTCCAGCAGTTGCCGCTTGTCGCGCTGGACCGGTTCAATGTAGAGACCGTTCACCAGCACCAGGTGGCAGAGCTGCTTCGGCAGCGCGTAGCGGTCGATCAGTTGCATCGGCGTGGCGCCCTGCTCCACCTCGACCGCGAAGGCGCTCGAGGCGCGCGCTTCGGCCGGCAGGTAGTCGGACAGCGTCGCGTAGAGCTTGAAGGTGATCTTCAGACCGCGCCGGCCTTCTGCGCAGCGCCCAGATAGGCCGCCATGAACTGGGTCGGATCGGTCAGCAGGCGCTGCTTCCACGAACCCAGGCGCACCTTGCCCTGGATCAGGCCGCGCAGCGCCCCGACGTGATCGGTCCAGCCGATGCTGGTGGCCCCGATCAACACCTCGCCCTTGAACTTG
>JAHFRE010000269.1 GCA_023258955.1 Sterolibacterium sp. | reverse complement strand
GCGTGCTCGCGCGCCTTTTCCGGCTTGCCGCCGGCGCCCAGGCCCGGGCCGAATTGCAGCTTGACGCCGGCGCTGCTCTTCTTCAAGGCCTGGCCGTCGGTGTTGGCGCAGATGAACTCCACTCCGGCCACCCCCTCGTTGATCATGTGCTCGACCGCATTGCCGCCGGCGCCGCCCACGCCGATGACCTTGATGATGGTCGGGCTAGGATCCTTGTCTACGATTTCAAACATGCTCGCCTCCTTCAATAAATCAAAAATTCTTAGCAAACCATGAACGCATCTTCGCCAGGATCTGGCGGAAACTGCGCGTGCCTTGCGCCTTGATGCCGCGGTGCCGCTGCGCCATGCCTTCCAACATCAGCCCCATCGCCGTGGAGTAGCGGGGGCTCCTGACGATGTCCTTGAGATTGCCCTCGTAGTTCGGTACGCCCAGCTTCACCGTGTTGTGGAAAATCTCCTCGCCCAGTTGCACCATGCCCGGCATCGCCGCAGCGCCGCCGGTGATGACGATGCCGGCGCGCAGCAGGCGCTCGTAGCCGCACTTCTTCAGCTCGTCCTGCACCTTCTGGAAGATTTCCTCGACCCGCGGTTGGATCACCCCGGCCAAGGTCTGGCGCGACAGTCGGGTCGCCGGGCGATCGCCGACGCCGGGCACCTCGATCATCTCCTCGCCGTCGGCGAGCTGGTGCAGGGCGACGCCGTAGCGCACCTTGATGTCCTCGGCGTCCTGGGTCGAGGTGCGCAGAGCGATGGCGATGTCGCTGGTGATTTGGTCGCCGGCGATGGCGATCACCGCCGTGTGACGGATCGCGCCCTGGCTGAAGACGGCGATGTCGGTGGTACCGCCGCCGATGTCGACCAGGCAGACGCCGACATCCTTTTCGTCATCGGAGAGCACGGCGTGGCCGGAAGCCAGCGGCTGCAACACCAGGTCGACCACTTCCAGGCCGCAGCGATGGACGCACTTGACGATGTTCTGCACCGAGGTGACCGCACCGGTGACGATGTGCACCCGCACCTCGAGCCGCTTGGCGTCCATGCCGATCGGCTCCTTGACCCCGTCCTGGCCGTCGACGATGAACTCCTGCACCAGCGTGTGCAGGATCTGGTCGTCGGCCGAGATCGGCGTCGCGTTGGCCGCCTCGATGGCGCGCTCGACGTCGAACTGGCTGACCTCCTTGTCCCGCACCACCGCCATGCCGTTGGAGTCCTTGCTCTTGATGTGGCTGCCGGCGATGCCGGTGTAGACCTCCTTCACCTTGCAGTCGGCCATCAGTTCGACTTCCTGGATGGCGCGCGAGATGGCGTTGACCGTCGCCTCGATATTGATCACCACCCCCTTTTTCAGCCCGCTCGACTCCTGGGTGCCGATGCCCAGTATCACCAGCTGCCCGTCCGCACTCAGCTCGGCGACGATGGCGAATATCTTCGACGTACCGATGTCCAGGCCGACGATCAGCTCTTTGCTCTCGCGGCTCATGCGCGGCCCTTGTCTGGGTGTCCCGGACGCAGCGCGAAGCCGTTCGGGTAGCGCATGTCGATGGCGCTGATCTCGCTGCGCGCCCTCGCCTTCACCTGCGCGTAAGCGCCGACGAAGCGGGCCAGACGGTCGGCGATCGGATGCTTGGGCTGGTCACGGCCGAGCTCCAGCAGCAGGCCGTCGTCGAGGCGCAACGCCCAGGCTTGACGCGGCGACAGCGCCACCAGCCTCGGTGTCCGCGCCAGCGGCCCGAGCACCGCGGCGAACTCGTGGTAGCGCGCCAGCACTAGCGCGGCGCTGCCCTCGGGTCCGGCCAGGAGCGGCAAGCGCTGCTGCGTCGCCTGCGCCGGCACCGCGAACAGCTCACCGTGATCGTTGACCAGCTGCGTCTCCGCCCGGTCGCTCGCCTGCTGCCAGCGGGCGGCAGCGACGTGCTCCTCGACCGACAGGGCGACGCCGTCGGGCCAGCGCCGCCGCACCGAGGCGTGGCGCACCCACTGTTGCTTTTCGAGGGCAGCGCGCACCGCTTCGAGGTCGACGGTGAAGAAGTTGCCGGCGAGCGAATTCTTCGCCACGAATTCGAGCTGCGCCCGGCTCACCTGGCTGGGCGCGTTGTCCACCACCACCTCGCGCAAGGGAAAGAACGGCAGGCGGGACACCGCCAGCACCGCCGAGTAGCTGAGCGCGGCGGCGGCGAAGATGAACAGCAGGTCGGCGACCATGCCCATCAATTCCGGCCGTTGCCAAAAGCCATCGGCGGCGGCCTGCTGGCGCTTTTTCGCATCCTGGCGACTGAGGCTGGGCAGCTTAGCCAAGTTGCGCCCCCGCGAGGATGGACAGCACCAGTTGATCGAAGCTCATGCCGGCGGCGCGCGCCGCCATCGGCACCAGCGAGTGGTCAGTCATGCCGGGGACGGTGTTCATCTCCAGCAGGAAGAAGCTGCCGTCGGCGCGCAGCATCAGGTCGCCGCGACCCCAGCCGCGGCAGCCGAGCACGCGGAAGGCCTCTAGCATGGTGGCGCCGATGGCGGCAGTCAGGGGCTCTGCCACCGCCGCCGGGCAGTCGTAGCGCACGGCGTTGGTGAAATACTTGTTCTGATAGTCGTAGCCCGCCGCCGGAGCGAGGATGCGGATCAGAGGCAGCACGCGCTCATCGAGGACGGCGACGGTGTACTCGTCGCCGGCGATGAATTCCTCAGCCATTACCAGCGGATCGAGCTGGGCCGCCGCCGCGTAGGCCGGCGCCAGCTCGGCGACGCTGTCTGCCTTGGCGACGCCGAGCGAAGAACCCTCGCGCACCGGCTTGACGATCAGCGGCAGGCCCAGCTCGCGCGCCAGTGCCTGCCAGTCGGTTTGGGCATCGATCAGGCGATAGCGCGGCGTCGGCAGGCCCGCCGCCTGCCAGATCATCTTGGTGCGCCACTTGTCCATGGCGATCGCCGAGGCCATGACGCCGCTGCCGGTGTAGGGCAGGCCGAGGGTCTCGAGCGCGCCCTGGACTGTGCCGTCCTCGCCGCCGCGGCCGTGCAGCGCGATGAAGATGCGCCCGAAGTTGTCGCGGCGCAGCGCCGCGAGCTCGCGTTCGGCCGGATCGAAGCGCTGCGCATCGACGCCCTGGCGCAACAGCGCGGCGAGCACCGCCTCGCCCGAGAGCAGTGATATATCGCGCTCCGCCGAGCTTCCGCCCATGAGCACCGCCACCTTGCCAAAGTCCCTGCCGTTCAAGCCATCACCCCCACGATTCGCACTTCCCGCTGCAGCTCTACCCCGAACTTCTGCTTCACCGAGGCCTGAACATGGTCGATTAGCATTTCTATCGCAGTCGCTGTCGCCACGCTGTCGGGATTAACGATGAAATTGGCGTGCTTTTCCGAGACTCGCGCCCCACCGATGCTGAAACCCTTGAGGCCGGCGGCTTCTATCAGGCGCGCGGCGTGATCCCCGGGCGGATTGCGGAACACCGAACCGGCGTTGGGCAACTCCAGCGGCTGACTCGCCGCGCGCGCATCGAGCAACTCGCGCATGCGGCTGCGCGCCAGCTGGCTGTCGCCGCGCGGGAAATCCAGCCAGGCGCCGACGAACCATTCGTCGCAAACCGCGTGCAGGCCGACGTGGCGGTAGCCGACCGTGAAGTCGGCGGGCGGGCGTTCGACGCGATTGCCCTGGCGGTCCACCATCAGCACCTTGCGCACGAAGCGCCAGACCTCCGCCCCGTGGCAGCCGGCGTTCATGGCCAGGGCGCCGCCGAAGCTGCCGGGAATGCCGGCGAGAAATTCCGCACCCGACAGGCCGCAGCTGGCGCAATAGCGGGCGAGCTTGGGACTGCTGACGCCGACCTCGGCGTAGACGCGACCGTCGCTGTCATGGCGCAGCTCCTTGAGGGCGTCGCGGGTGAATACCACGGTGCCGGGAAAACCGCCGTCGCGCACCAGTAGATTGCTGCCCAGGCCGACGAACAGCAGCGGCTCGTCGTGACGCAGGCTGGCGAGAAACAGCGCCAGGTCATCGAGATCGACCGGGTAGTAGGCGCGCGCCGCCGCACCGCCGGCGCGCCAGGTGACGTGGGTCGCCATCGGCTCGGCCACGCGCAATTCGCCGCGCCAGCGTCGTTCAGCCACGCTCTGCCACCACTTTCGCAGCGATGCCGCCGATCGAGCCAGCGCCCATGGTCATCACCACGTCGCCGTCGCGCGCCACCTCCAGGATGGCGCCGACCAGTTCGCCGACCGACTCGACGAACAGCGGTTCGACCCGCCCGGCGACGCGGATGGCGCGCAGCAGCGCGCGGCTGTCGGCGGCGACGATGGGCGACTCGCCGGCGGCGTACACCTCGGTCAGCAGCAGCGCGTCGACCCCGGACAGGACCTTGACGAAATCCTCGAAGCAGTCGCGGGTGCGCGTGTAGCGATGCGGTTGGTAGGCGAGAACCAAGCGCCGGCCGGGAAAGGCGCCACGCGCCGCCGCCAGGGTGGCGCGCATCTCGGCCGGATGGTGGCCGTAATCGTCGATCAGGGTGAAGGTACCGCCACCGCTCGCGGCGACCTCGCCGTAGCGCTGGAAGCGGCGGCCGACGCCCGTGAACTCGGCCAGCGCCCGGGCGATCGCTGCATCGTCGACACCGACCTCGGCCGCCACGGCGATAGCGGCCAGCGCGTTTTGCACGTTGTGTACCCCGGCCAGGTTGAGCGTCACCGGAAAGCGGCTGACGCTGCCGTTCTCGCGCACGCAGTCGAAGCGCATGCGGCCGCCGCATGCTTGCAGATTTTCGGCGCGCACGTTGGCGCCTTCGGCGATGCCGTAGCTCACCACCTGCTTCGACAACCTCGGCAGGATGTCGCGCAGGTTTTGGTCGTCGGCGCAGAGCACGGCCACGCCGTAGAAGGGCAGATGTTCGATGAAGTCCACGAAGGCCTGCTTGAGCCGGCCGAAATCGTGGCCGTAGGTCTCCATGTGATCGGCGTCGATGTTGGTGACCACCGCGACCACCGGCT
>JAHFRE010000071.1 GCA_023258955.1 Sterolibacterium sp. | reverse complement strand
GGTTTGCAAGCGATGAAGGGAAGCTCGCGCTTCCCTTCGGAATTTGGAGCGGCAGAAGAGTCTCGAACTCTCGACCTCAACCTTGGCAAGGTTGCGCTCTACCAACTGAGCTACTGCCGCAGCAAGGGCGAGATTATAGCCGGCTCGTTTCTCCTGTCAAGAAACACCCCGTGCGGAGATGATCGGCCACACCTTTTGCAGATAGTAGCCCATCGACCAGAGGGTCAGCACCGCCGCGACGTTGATCAGCAGCGTCCCCAGCCAGAGCATGTCTATGCCGAGCAGGGCGCTGCGATAGAGCAGCATCGGCACGGCGATCATCTGCGCCGTGGTCTTGATCTTGCCGACGAAGGAGACGGCGATGCTGCGCGCGGCGCCGATCTTGGCCATCCACTCGCGCAGCGCGGAGATGGCGATTTCGCGGCCGATGATGATGATGGCGATGATCGCGTCGACCCGTTCGAGCTGCACCAGGACGATCAGCGCCGCCGCGACCATCAGCTTATCAGCGACCGGATCGAGGAAGGCGCCGAAGGCCGAGGTCTGCTCCAGGCGCCGCGCCAGCCAGCCGTCGAACCAGTCGGTCACCGCGGCGACGATGAAGATCGCGGTCGCGATCAAGTTCTGCTGGGCCAGGGTCAACCAGGTCTCCGGTGCGTAGAAGACGCCGACGAACAGCGGAATCAGGACGATGCGCGCCCAGGTGAGCAGATTCGGTATGTTGAGCGGCATCGCTATCAGCCAATAGGTGTTCAGTGCATCTCGCGGTGGATCGTTTCAGCCAGCGCCCTGCTGATTCCCTCTACCCGGCAAAGGTCCTCGACCGTCGCTGCGGCAACACCACCCAGGCCGCCGAACTGGGCCAGCAGCTTGCGCCGGCGTGCCGGTCCGACGCCCGGCACGTCCTCCAGCAACGAGCGTCCGCGCGCCTTGGCTCGCCTGGCCCGATGCCCGGCGATGGCGAAGCGGTGCGCCTCGTCGCGAACCTCCTGGATCAGGTGCAGCGCCGGATCGTCATGGCTCAATATTACCGGTTCCAGGCTGCTTGCGACGATCAATG
Source organism: Sterolibacterium sp. (assembly GCA_023258955.1). Taxonomy (GTDB): domain Bacteria; phylum Pseudomonadota; class Gammaproteobacteria; order Burkholderiales; family Rhodocyclaceae; genus CAIYYX01. The sequence goes on along the minus strand of JAHFRE010000071.1, from coordinate 14,962 downwards.
TTTCGAGCCCGGCCTTGCGCTCTTCGCCCTTGGCGATGCCCACCGCGACCAGGTGCTCGAGGCCCAGTTCGGCGAACACCTCGCGGGCGACGCGAAACTGCCCCCTGCCGCCGTCGATCAACACCAGGTCGGGGCTCAGCGCTTCGCCCGAGGCGACCTTCTCGTAGCGCCGGCCGAGCACCTGGCGCATCGCCGCGTAGTCGTCGCCGGCGGTGACGCCCTCGATGTTGAAGCGACGGTATTCGCTGCGCTTCATCGCGCCGGCGACGCAGACCACGCAGGAGGCCACCGTGCCCTCGCCCTGGGTGTGGCTGACGTCGAAGCATTCGATACGCGCCGGCGCCTCGGCCAAGCCGAGCGCGTGGGTCAGCGCCTCGAGGCGGCGCTGCGTCGCCCGGCCGCTGCGGCGGCGCGCGCCCAGCGCGATGCCGGCGTTGTTGGTCGCCATCTCCAGCCAGGCCCGCTCGCGCTCGTTCTTGGGAAGCCCGACCGCCGTCTTCTTGGCGGCGTCGTCGAGCCAGACGCCGCTCGCCTCGGGCAGGTCGTGGCTCAAGATCAGCCGCGGCGGCGGCGGATGCTCGAGATAGTGCTGTTCGATGAAGGCGGCGAGCGCCTCGCCGGGTTCGCAGCCGGCCACCGCGTTGCTGGGAAAAAGCGGCCGGTCGCCCAGGTGCAGACCGCCGCGCACCATCGCCAGATTGACGCACAGCGCACCGGCTTCCTCGACCGCAGCGATGATGTCCGCATCCTCGGCCTTGGGGGCGCTGACGTACTGCCGATGCAGCACCGCCTGCAGCGCCCGTACCTGGTCGCGCAGCGCCGCGGCCTGCTCGAAGTACATCGCGGCGGCGGCGCGCTGCATCTCCGCCGTCAGCTTGTCGATCACCTCGCCATGGCGGCCGCGCAGAAACAGCTCGGCCAGACGCACGTCGGCGGCGTAGTCCTCCTTGGAGACGAGGCCGACGCAGGGCGCCTTGCAGCGCTTGATCTGGTGCAGCAGGCAGGGCCGCGAGCGGTGCGCATAGACGGCGTTCTCGCAGGTGCGCAGGAGAAAGGTCTTCTGCAGCAGCTGGATGCTCTCGCGCACCGCCAGGCTGTTGGGAAAGGGACCGAAGTAGCGCGACTTCTTGGCGAAGGCGCCGCGGTGGAAGCCCAGCCGCGGCACGGCGTCGCCGGAGAGCATGATGTAGGGATAGGATTTGTCGTCGCGGAAGAGGATGTTGTACTTGGGCTCGAGCTTCTTGATCAGCGTGTTTTCGAGGATCAGCGCCTCGGCCTCGGAGCGGGTCGCGGTCACCTCGACCGCCGCCACCTGGGTCAGCATCAGGGCGATGCGCGGGCTGGGGACGGACTTCTGGAAGTAGGAGGCGACGCGGCGCTTCAGCCGCTTCGCCTTGCCGACGTAGAGCACCTCACCGGCCGCCGAGAGCATCCGATACACCCCGGGCTCGTCGGGCAGCGTCGCCAGCAGCTCCTTGGCGTCAAAGACCGGGACCGAGTTCGGCACGGGCCTGCTCGAAGATGGTGGCGAAGCTCTCCGGCGTCAGGCGCCGCGTCTGGGTGTTGTAGCGACTGCAGTGGTAGCTGTCGAGCAGGATGCGCTGGCCGGGAAGTTCATGACGGCCGCCGTGGGCGAACTTGGCGGCGCTCTGTTTGAGACCGTGGGCGAGCAGCACGGCGCGGTGGGCGACGCTGCCCAGGGCCAGGATGACGCGCACCTGGGGCGAAGCCGCGAGCTCCTCGATCAGGAATGCGTTGCAGCGACCGACCTCCTGCGGCTCCGGCTTGTTCTGCGGTGGCAGGCACTTGACCGCGTTGGTGATGCGGCAGTCGCGCAACCGCAGACCGTCGTCGCGAGCGCGCGACTCGGGGCCGCTGGCGAAGCCGTAGGCATGCAGCGTCTGGTAGAGCAGGATGCCGGCGTGATCCCCGGTGAACGGCCGGCCGGTGCGATTGGCGCCGTGCATGCCTGGCGCCAGGCCGACGATCAGCAGCCGCGCGTCGGCGGCGCCGAAGGCAGGCACCGGCGCCGCGTGGTAGGCGGGATGGCTGGCACGCACCGCGTCGAGGAAGGCCGCGAGGCGGGGACAGGCGCGGCAGGCGGCAAGATCGCGAGAAGCGGCAGGTTCGCGAGAAGTGACAACCTCGCGAGCAGCGGCAGGTTCGCGACCTGCGGCAAGTCGTTGCGGGTTTGGCTTGGACATTGGGATAGCATTCTGGCTTCACCGCGGCGGCTTGTCGAGCAATGACAGTAAAGCGCAAGAGTTGCGACATCTTCTGCAACGTCGTGGACAACTACGGCGACATCGGCGTCTGCTGGCGCCTGGCGCGCCAACTGGCGCTCGAGCACGGCTACCGGGTGCGCCTGTGGGTCGATGATCTCGCCGCCCACGCCCGGCTCTGCCCGGAGATCGACCCGACCCGGGACTGCCAGACGCTGAGCGGCGTCGAGGTCCGCCGCTGGAGCGAACCCTTCGCCGCTGTGGCCGCCTGGGCTGAAGCCGCCGACCTGGTGATCGAAGCCTTCGGTTGCCGACTCCCCGAGCCCTACCTTGCCGCCATGGCGGCGCGGGCGGCGCGCGGGGCGGCGCCGGCCTGGATCAATCTCGAATACCTCTCGGCCGAGGCCTGGGTCGATAGCCACCATGGCCTGCCCTCGCCCCAGCCGCGTCTGCCGCTGGTCAAGCGCTTCTACTTTCCGGGATTCGGTCCGGGCAGCGGCGGCCTGCTGCGCGAGGCCGGTCTGCTCGAGCGGCGCAGCGCCTGGCCGACCGACTGGCAGGAACTGGGCCTGCCGAGCCTGGCGCCGGGGCACATCGCGATCTCGCTCTTCTGTTACGACAACCCCGCCCTCCCCGCCCTGCTCCAGGCCTGGAGCGAGGACGAGACGCCGATCGACTGCCTGCTCGCGCCGGGACCGGCGCAGACCCAGGCCGCCGCCTGGCTCGGCCTCACCGCGCTGAATGTCGGGGAGAGCGAGCGCCGCGGCCGCTTGCGCCTCACCGCCCTGCCCTTCTACCCACAGGCGCTGTACGACCACCTGCTGTGGGCCAGCGACATCAACTTCGTGCGCGGCGAGGACTCCTTCCTGCGCGCCCAGTGGGCGGCGCGACCGTTGGTCTGGCAAGCCTATCCGCAGCCGGCGGCAGCCCACCTGGACAAGCTCGCGGCCTTCCTCGAGCGCTATGGCGCGCGCCTGGCGCCGGAGGCGGCCGCGGCCCAGCGCCAATTCGCCGCGATCTGGAACGGCGGCAGCCAGGCGCCCCTGGCGCCGGCCTGGCGACAGCTGTTGGCCGCCCGCCAGGACTTGGCCGAGCACGCGCGCCGCTGGGCCGAGCGGCTCGCGACCGAGGAAGATTTGGCGACGCGTCTGGTCAAATTCGCCGAAGCATTGATATAATCGTCGATTAATTTTTTTCCGCAGGAAGCATCATGAAAACTGCTCAGGAACTGCGCGCCGGCAACGTCATCATGGTCGGCACCGACCCGCTGGTCGTGCTCAAGGCCGAATACAACAAGTCGGGCCGCACCTCGGCGGTGGTCAAGATGAAGATGAAGAATCTGCTCACCGATTCGCCGAGCGAAGCGGTGTACCGCGCCGACGACAAGTTCGAGCTGATCATGCTCGACCGCAAGGAAGTCACCTACTCCTACTTCTCCGACCCCATGTACGTGTTCATGGACGCCGACTACAACCAGTACGAGGTCGAGAAGGAGAACATGGGCGACGCGCTCAACTACCTCGAAGAGGGGCTGGCTTGCGAAGTGGTGTTCTACGACGACAAGGCCATCTCTGTGCAGCTGCCCAACGCGGTGGTGCGCGAGGTGATCTACACCGAGCCGGCGGTCAAGGGCGACACCTCGGGCAAGGTGATGAAACCGGCGCGCATCGCCTCGGGCTTCGAAATTCCGGTGCCGCTGTTCGTCGAGATCGGCGACAAGATCGAAATCGACACCCGCACCGCCGAATACCGCAACCGGGTCAAGTAGCCAGCATTTCTATCGCGTCGGGTGTTTCCAAGCAGCCAGAACGTCTATGGCTGCCAAGAATAATCAAGCAGCCAGAATTTCTATGGCTGCTAAGCCGGCCCGATACAGCGCCTCGTCTTGCGGCAGCGGCCGTGCGGGCAGCAGGCGCCGCACCCGCGCCGCCCGCGCAGCATCCGCCGCCGGCCGCCAGCGCCGCAGCAGTTCCCCCACCGCCGCCGGCGCATTGCACACCAGCAGCATGTCGCAGCCGGCGCTCCAGGCCGCCTCGGCCCGAGCGAGGATGTCGCCGGCGACGCTCGCCCCTTGCATCGACAGATCGTCGCTGAAGATGACCCCGTCGAAGCCCAGCTCGCCGCGCAGCCGGCCCAGCCAGTGGGCGGAAAAGCCCGCCGGCTGGTCGTCCAGCTGCGGATAGATGACGTGGGCTGGCATCACCGCGTCGAGCCGCACCCGGCGATAGGGTTCGAGGTCCGCCTGCAGCTCGCGCAGCGATCTCTCGTCGATCGGGATGGCCACGTGGCTGTCGGCGGCAACGTGACCGTGGCCGGGAAAGTGCTTGCCGCAGGCGCCCATGCCGGCGTGGCGCAGGCCGCCGATGAGGGCGTTGGCCAGTTCTGAGACGGCGATCGGATCGCTGTGCAGGGCGCGATCGCCGATGACGCTACTGGCGCCGTAGTCCAGATCGAGCACCGGGGTGAAGGACAGGTCGACGCCGCAGCCGCGCAGCTCGGCGGCGAGGACGAAGCCGATGGCGTACGCGGCCGCCAGCGCCACGTCGCGCTCGCGGTCCCACAGCGCGCCCAGGCCTCGCATCGCCGGCAGGCGGGTGAAGCCGGCGCGAAAGCGCTGCACCCGCCCGCCTTCGTGATCGACGGCGACGAGCAGCGGCGGCGCGCGCAGGGCGTGAATCTCGGCGCAGAGCGCGGCCAGCTGGTCGGGCGATGCATAATTGCGGCTGAACAGGATCACCCCGCCGACCAGGGGATGGCGCAGGCGCTGGTGGTCGAGCCGGGACAGTTGCTCGCCCGCGATGTCTATCATCAGCGGACCCAGCGGTGCGTGCTTCATGTCTTCTCCACCACCACGAAGGCCAGCGCCAGCTCCTCTTCGTCGCTGAGCGACAGATGGGCGCTCAAACCGAGGCGCTGCAGGTGCGTCGCCAGGTCCTCGGCGTACTCGAAGAAGGGCTGACCGGCAGCGCTGTGGCCGACGGCGATCGCCGGCAGCAGCACCGGCGCGCGCACGCCGCTGCCCAGGGCCTTGCCCAGCGCCTCCTTGGCGGCGAAGCGCTTGGCCAGGAAGCGCGCGGGCAGCGTCGCCTCGCGGCAGGCCTGGCGCTCCGCCGGCGCCAGCAGCTTCTCCAGCGCCCGCTCGCCGTGGCGCCGGTAGAGGTCCGCCATGCGCGCGATGGCGACGATGTCGGTACCGACGCCGTAGATCACGGCCGCGCCTGCAGCATCAGTTGCTTCATGTGCGAGATGGCGTTCTCCCAACCCATGAACAGCGCCTCGGCGACCAGGGCGTGGCCGATGTTCAGCTCGGCGATCTGCGGCAAGGCGGCGATGGCGGCGACGTTGCCGAAGTGCAGGCCGTGGCCGGCGTTCACCCGCAGTCCGAGTCCGGCCGCGTAGGCCGCCGCCGCGGCGATGCGCGCGAATTCGCGCTTCTGGCTTGGCGCGTCGGCGGCGTCGGCGTAGCCGCCGGTGTGCAGCTCGATCACCGGCGCGCAGCAAGCAACCGCGGCGTCTATCTGCTTGGCGTCGGCATCGATGAACAGGGAGACGCGAATGCCCGCCGCAGCCAGGCGCTGGCAGGCCTCGCCCACCTGCGGCAGATGGCCAGCGACGTCGAGGCCGCCCTCGGTGGTGAGCTCCTGCCGCTTCTCCGGCACCAGGCAGACGTCCTGTGGCTTGATGCGGCAGGCGAAGGCCAGCATCTCTTCGGTGACCGCCGCTTCGAGGTTCATCCGCGTCGTCAGACAGGCGCGCAGCGATTCGACGTCGCGGTCCTGGATGTGGCGGCGATCCTCGCGCAGATGCAAGGTGATGGCGTCGGCGCCGCAGCGCTCCGCCAGCAGCGCCGCCTTGACCGGATCCGGATAGCTGGTGCCGCGCGCCTGGCGCAGCGTTGCCACGTGATCGATGTTGACGCCGAGTTCTATCATTTTCAGAGTTCCTGCAGTTCGATGAACACCCGCCGCGATTGCAAGGGCGCGCCGGCGAGGTGGTGGTTGAGCAGCATGCGCATCAGATTCTTGCTCTCGGCCAGGGTCTGGCCGTCGCTGCAGTCGTCGCGCGCCAGATCGAGCAGCGTCTTGCCGTACACGCAGGAGCGGGGCTCGGCGTCGGCCGCCGCCAGCACCGGGCCGCGCTCGATCAGGTACTGGTAGCGGCGCTGCGCCTGCACCGGCTCGCCGGACAGGGCGTCGCGCTCCAACGCCAGGCCGTAGCCCAGCTCGCGCAGCAGCGTCTTTTCGAACAAGCGCAGATGGGCCTCGTCGGCCTGGCCGAGCGCCAGCCGGTGCAAGCTGGCGGCGTAGGCATCGAACAGCGCCGGATGCGCGTCCTCGCGCGCCAGCAGCTTGAGCAACAGTTCATTGACGTAGTAGCCGAGCAGCAGAGCGCGACCGGCGAGCAGCGGCATGCCGCCCTGCCACTCGGCGCGCGCCAAAGTGCGCACCTCGCCGCCGCCGAACCAGCCCAGTTCCAAAGGCTGGAAGGCCTGCAGCACGCCGCGCAGGGCCGAGCGCGGTCGCCGCGCGCCGCGCGCCATCAGGGGCAGACGGCCGCGTTCGCGGCTGAAGACGTCGAGGATCAGGCTGGTCTCGCTGTAGGGATAGCTGTGCAGAATCCAGGCCTGCTGCCCATCGACCCTCTGCCTCGCGTTCATTGGTCCAAACCCAAGCTTTTCAGCGCCCTCTCGCTGTCGGCCCAGCCGCTCTTCACCTTGACCCAGGCCTCGAGATAGACCGGGCCGCCGAACAGCTTTTCCATGTCCACCCGAGCATCGGTGCTCATGCGCTTCAGCTTCTCGCCCTTGGCGCCGATCACCATGGCCTTGTGCGCCGCCTTGTCCACCACGATGGCGGCGAAGATGCGCCGCAACTGACCCTCCTGCACGAAGCGCTCGATCTCCACGGCGATGCCGTAGGGCAGCTCCTCGCCGAGGTTGCGGAACAATTTTTCGCGCAGCAGCTCCGCCGCCAGAAAGCGCTCGCTGCGGTCGGTGATCTCGTCAGCGTCGAACTGCGCCGGCGCCAGCGGCAGCTGCTTCGCCGCGCAGGCAAGCAGCGCCGCCGTGCCTTCGCCGTGGGCGGCGCTGAGCGGCACGATGTCGACGAAGTCGAACTCGGTCGCCAGGGTCGCGATCGCCGGCAGCAGCGCCGACTTGTCGCTGAGGCGGTCGATCTTGTTGATCGCCGCCAGCACCGGACGATCGCGCGGCAGCAGCTTGAAGATGCTACGGTCGGCGGCTCCGATGCGCCCGGCCTCGACCACGCAGATGATCACGTCGACCGCCGCCAGTGCCTGCGTGACGTTGCGGTTCATGACGCGGTTCAAGGCGCTGTCGTGGCGGGTCTGGAAGCCCGGCGTATCGACGAAGATGTACTGGCAATCGGTCGTGGTCAGGATGCCGGTGACGCGCTGGCGGGTGGTCTGCGGCTTGCGCGAGACGATCGACAGCTTCTGCCCGATCAAGCGATTCATCAAGGTCGACTTGCCGACGTTGGGCCGCCCGACGATGGCCAGCGTGCCGGTGCGAAATTCGGCGTTCATTGCGGCAGTTGCTCGACCGCCCGTTGCGCCGCAACCTGTTCGGCGGCGCGACGGCTGGCGCCAATGCCGACGGTGCTGATCGCCAGCGCCGGGATGCTGCACTCGACCTCGAATTCCTGGGCGTGCGCCTCGCCGCGCGTGGCCCGCACCACGTAGTGCGGCAAGGCCAGACGGCGGGCCTGGAGCAGCTCCTGCAAAGCCGTCTTGGCGTCCTTGTTGGCGCTTCCCGGTTGCATCTGCTGCAGCAGCGGTTGGTAGAGCCGCGCGATCATGCGGCTGGTCTGCTCGAAGCCGGCGTCGAGGTAGACGGCAGCGAACACCGCTTCCAGCGCATCGGCGAGTATCGAGGGCCGACTCTGGCCGCCGCTGCGCTGTTCGCCTTCGCCCAGCGCCAGGTGGCTGCCCAGTTCGAGCGCCTGGGCGATCTCCGCCAGCGTCTCCTGTCGCACCAGCTTGGCGCGCAAGCGCGACAATTCGCCTTCGCGGGCGCCGTCGAAGCGCTCGAACAGCAGCGCCGCGACGGCGCAGTTGAGCAAGCTGTCACCGAGAAACTCCAGCCGCTCGTTGTTCTGGGCACCATGGCTGCGGTGGGTCAGCGCCTGGCGCAGCAGTTCGCGGCGCGCGAAGGTATGCCCGAGGGCGGCTTGCAGCCGGTCGAGTCGCATTACTTGGCGCTGCTGCCCTCGAAGTCGATCACCAGGGCGACGTTGCTGACCAGGGGAATCCGCCTGCTATAGGCAATCTTAAGGACCAGGTTGGACCCCTCTCGGCTGATGTCCAGATCGCTGCCGGAGATGCCGGTGATGTAGTCCATCTGCAGGCGCCGGTCGAAGTACTTGCGGACCTCGCTGGCGCTGGCATCGCGCAGCGACGGATCCTGCGCCACCGCCTTCATGTCCTTGAGGACGGTCAGGTATTCCAGCACGTCGGGCATGACCTTCAGCGCCGCAGCGCCGATAATGATGATGACGATCGCGGCGAAGAGCAGGCCGCTCAAGGTAACGCCTCGCTGTTTGTTCATGCCGATCTCCGCCCTATTTGAACGATCCGATGCGCTTCAGATCGCCGAAATTGAACCAGATGAAGAACGCCTTGCCGACGATGTTCTGGTCGGGGACGAAACCCCAGAAACGGCTGTCCTGGGAATTGTCGCGATTGTCGCCCATCATGAAGTAGTGGCCGGGTGGCACCTCGCAGTCCACGCCCAGGGCATTGTAGTGGCAATTGTCGCGGAACGGGAACTGGCTCACCTGCGACACCGAGGCCGGGGCCTCGGCTTCGATCAGGATCTCGTGCTCGACCGTACCCAGGGTCTCGACGAAGCGCGGCGTGTAGTAGAGTCGTTCACTGTTCAGGTAGTCTGCGGCCTTGACCAGGGGCACCGCCACGCCGTTGATGGTGAGCCGCTTGTTCTGGTAGGAGATCTTGTCGCCGGGCAGCCCAACCACCCGCTTGATGTAGTCGAGCGAGGGATTCTCCGGATAGCGAAAGACCATCACGTCACCGCGCTGCGGCGAGTTCACCTCGAGCACCTTCTTGTTGATCACCGGCAGGCGAATGCCGTAGGTGTACTTATTGACCAGGATGAAGTCGCCCACCTGCAGGGTCGGGATCATCGAGCCGGAGGGAATCTTGAACGGCTCGGCGAGGAAGGAGCGCAGCAGGAACACCGCCAGGATCACCGGAAAGAAGCTGGCGCCGTATTCGACCCACCAGGGATCCTTGGCGCCTTCCGGGCGCAGCTTCTTCAGCCAGAAATGATCGAGCAACCAGATCGCGCCGGTGATCAGCACCAGCACGAACAGTATCAGGGCGAAATTCATGTCTTGTCTCCGACGCGCAGCACGGCAAGAAAGGCCTCTTGCGGGATTTCGACGCTACCGACCATCTTCATGCGCTTCTTGCCCGCCTTCTGTTTTTCGAGCAGTTTCTTCTTGCGCGTGATGTCGCCGCCGTAGCACTTGGCCAGCACGTTCTTGCGCATCGCCTTGATGTTCTCCCGCGCCACGATGTGCGCACCGATCGCCGCCTGCACCGCGACGTCGTACATCTGCCGCGGGATCAGCTCGCGCATCTTGGCGGCGATCTCGCGGCCGCGATAGGTGGCGTTGGCGCGGTGCACGATGACCGACAGGGCATCGACCTTGTCGCCGTTGATCAGGATGTCGAGCTTGACCACGTCGGCGGCGCGATACTCCTTGAATTCGTAGTCGAGCGAGGCGTAGCCACGCGAAACGGACTTCAGCCGGTCGAAGAAGTCCATCACCACCTCCGCCATCGGCATCTCGTAGGTCAACTGCACCTGGCGGCCGTGGTAGGCGATGCTGACCTGCGAGCCGCGCTTGCCCTCGCACAGGGTGATCACGGCGCCGAGGAATTCCTGCGGCACGAACACCGTGGTGGTGATGATGGGCTCGCGGATCTCCTCGACCCGCTGCAGGTCGGGCAGCTTGGCCGGGTTCTCGATGAACAGTTCGCTGCCGTCCTTGAGCAGGATCTGGTAGACCACCGTCGGCGCCGTCGTCACCAGGTCCTGGTCGAACTCGCGTTCGAGGCGCTCCTGCACGATCTCCATGTGCAGCAGGCCGAGGAAACCGCAGCGAAAGCCGAAGCCCAGCGCCTGCGACACCTCCGGTTCGTAGTGCAGGGAGGCGTCGTTGAGCTTGAGCTTCTCCAGCGAATCGCGCAGCCCCTCGTATTCGTTGGGTTCGACCGGATAGAGGCCGGCGAACACCTGCGGCTTGATTTCCTTGAAGCCGGGCAGCGCATTGAGCGCGGGACGGTCGACCTGGGTCACCGTGTCGCCCACCTTTGCCGCCTTGATCTCCTTGATGCCGGAGATGATGAAGCCGACCTCGCCGGCGGAGAGCAGCTCGCGCGTCTGCGACTTGGGAGTGAACACCCCCACCTGCTCGCACAGGTGCGTGGTGCCGCCGGCCATCAGGCGGATCCTCTCCTTGGGCCGCAGTTGGCCGTCGACCACCCGCACCAGCATGACCACCCCGACGTAGTTGTCGAACCAGGAATCGATGATCAGCGCCTTCAACGGCGCCTGCGGGTCGCCCTTGGGCGGCGGGATGCGGACAATCACCGCCTCGAGGATGTCCTCGACGCCGAGACCGGTCTTGGCGCTGGCGAGGATCGCCTGCTCGGCGTCGATGCCGATCACGTCCTCGATCTCCTGCTGGGCGCGCTCCGGATCGGCCGAGGGCAGGTCGATCTTGTTCAGCACCGGCACTACCTCGACCCCCTGCTCGAGCGCCGTGTAGCAGTTGGCGACGGTCTGCGCTTCGACCCCCTGCGAGGCATCGACCACCAGCAGCGCCCCTTCGCAGGCGGCGAGAGAACGCGACACCTCGTAGGAAAAGTCGACGTGGCCGGGCGTGTCGATCAGATTCAGGTTGTAGCGCTGGCCGTCGCGCGCCACGTACCACAGCGCCGCCGTCTGCGCCTTGATGGTGATGCCGCGCTCGCGCTCCAGATCCATCGAATCGAGCACCTGCGCCTCCATTTCGCGATCGGAGAGGCCACCGCAGCGGTGGATGATCCGATCGGCGAGCGTGGACTTGCCGTGATCGATGTGGGCGATGATGGAGAAGTTGCGTATGTGCTGCATGGCCGCGAAAAATCGCTTATTTTACCCCAGCCAGCCAGGCGCGCAGCGCGACCTCGTCGAGGAAGTAGTGGCAGAGCTCGCCGTCGGCGGCGACCAGGACCGGCACCCGCTCATCGTAGAGCGCCAGTAGCGCCGGATCGGCGTCGACATCGAGCACCGTCAGCTCGAACGCCAACTCGCCGCGCAGGGCTTCCAGCGCGGCGAGCATGTCGTGGCAGAGGTGACAGTATTGTCTGCTATAGAGGGTCAGGCGGCGCATCGGCAAGGCCGCCGCGCCCCCTACTTGGACTCTCCCAAGCCCTTGAGGGTGATGAAGGTCTGGTTCTCGCCGCGCCGCACCAGCAGGGTCAGCGTCGTCACCTTGTCCATGGCGCCGAGCAGCTTGTTGAACTGCTCGACCGACTTCACTTCGGTCTGGGTGCCCTTGTTAATCATCGCCAGGATGATGTCGCCGGCCTGCAGATCACCGTGCCTGCCGCCATTCCTGACCTCCTCGACGACCAGACCGGCAGCGAGCTTCAGTTCTTTCTTCTGTTCCGCCGTCAGTTCCGACAACACCAGCCCCAGGCGATTCGCCGTCCGTTCGGCCTGCTTGCCGCGGCGTGCCAGGCGCAGCGGCGCCTTCTCTTCCGGAATCTCGGCGACCGTGACCGTCAAGTCGCGCGCGGCGTTCTTGCGCCAGATCTGCACCGGCGCCTTCGAACCGGGTCGGGTGGCGCCGACGATGCGCGGCAGATCGGCCGACTGAGCGACGGTCTTGCCGTCGAACTTGAGGATCACGTCGCCTGGCTCGATGCCCGCCTTGTCGGCCGGGCCACCGCTCTCGACGGTGCTGACCAGGGCGCCCGCCGATTTGGCCAGGCCAAAGGAGTCGGCCAGCTCCTTGGTCACTTCCTGGATCACCACGCCGATGCGGCCGCGGCTCACCCGGCCGCTGGCGCGCAACTGGGTCTGCACTTCCATGGCGACGTCGATCGGGATGGCGAAGGCCAGTCCCATGTAGCCGCCGGTGCGGCTGTAGATCTGCGAATTGACCCCGACCACCTCGCCGCGCATGTTGAACAGGGGACCGCCCGAATTGCCGGGATTGATGGCAGCATCGGTCTGGATGAAGGGCACGAAGTTTTCCTGCGGCAGGGAGCGTCCCTTGGCGCTGACGATGCCGGCGGTGACGCTGTTGTCGAAACCGAAGGGCGAACCGATGGCGATCACCCATTCGCCGACCTTGAGCTTGTTTGGATCGCCGAGCTTGACCACCGGCAGACCGCTCGCTTCGATCTTGAGCAGGGCAACGTCGGTGCGCTTGTCCGCCCCGAGCACCTTGGCCTTGAACTCGCGCTTGTCGGTCAGCCGCACCACCACCTCGTCGGCCGAATCGACGACGTGGGCGTTGGTCAGCACGTGACCGTCGGCGCTGATGATGAAGCCGGAACCGAGGGACTTGCTCTGGAAATCCTGCTGCGGCGCGCCGGGCGGCTGTTGAAAGAAGCGGCGAAACATGTCGTAGGCCGGGTCGTTCTCGTCGAAGGGCAGGCCTTGCGAGAAGCGGTTGCCATGCACGGTCTGGGTGGTGCTGATGTTGACCACCGCCGCGCCCTGCTTCTCGGCCAACTCGGTGAAGTCCGGCAGGTCCTTGGCCTGGGCGAACGCGGCGAGGGACGCCAGCGCGAACAGGACCGGCAGCAGGATCTTGCGAAATATCATGATGGAGCTTCCTCGGTAGGGTGAAAGAAGTCTATTGAGCCGCACGCCGTGCAAAAGGTTCCGCCGCCCGTCCCCGCTCAGCGCTTCCTGGCTTCGATGCCGTCACCGAACATCTTCAGCGTCGCTTGCGGCACCTCGCCCATCAGGACGATCAAGTGGTCGTCGACAATGCGCTTGTAGACGTTGGTCGCGCCCATGGTCAGCATGCCGACTTCGCTGCGCTCGTCCTGGGCGCCCAGGCGCTCGATGAACACGGAGATCGCCGCGACGCCGTCGGAAAACATCAGATGCATGCTGCGCGGCAGGTCGCGTGGTCCGCGCAACATGCCGGCGCGCTTGCTGAAACCCGGCAGCACCGTTTTGAACAACCAGGCGGCATCCTCGCCGCGGCTCTGCGTGGTGCGCGCGTTGCGCACCTGCCAGTCGTGGCTGGCCGCCGCGTAGCGGGACTTCAGCGTCTCGCGATCGATGGCGCCGCCGATCTGCAACTGGGTAAAGGTGACGCTCTCGATCGTTTCGCCGCGCTCGTTCACCAGGGCCGCCTTGAGCAGCAGACCCGAGCTCGTGTCGGCCCAGAACTGGCGACCGTAGCGCAGTTCATCGCGGGGTTCGAGCAAGATCGCCTGGCTCTCGCGCTCGGCGACCCTGACCAGCGGCCCCTTGCGCACCACGTAGTGTTCGCCCAGTTCCGCCAGCGCGGTCGGGGCCAGGGCCGGGAAGCTGCGCTGCTGGCCACGATTCTCGACGATCAGGGTGTTGCTGTCGGGCAGGTAGCACTTGACCTCGTCGTCGCTGCGCACCACCTCCCGCGGCGCACCGTCGAGCACCTCGATGCGCTCGAGCTCGCGGCCGCCCTCGACCAGGTGCACGATGCGCGAGGTCTCGGAAAAAGCCGCGTGCTGGAAGACGAAGGTGCCCGTATAGTCCAGCTTGTGGGCGGCTCTGACCATCCGTTCGAGCCAGAAGCGACCATCGGTTTGCTGTCCGGCGCTCGCCGTGCAGGGGATCAGGCAACACAGCGCCCAGAACAGCCAATATTTCATCTGGCCTTGCCCTCCGCTGCCGCCGAGACGGTGCGCACGTAAGCCGTGCCGCCGAGGATGCGGTTGGCCGGGGAATAGGCCTGGTGCGCGACCATCAGTTCCTGCATACGGCTATCCGCGACCGTCGCGACGACCGGCGCTGCGCTTGCCGGCGGGCGCTGCGCCAGCCGCTCGACCTTGGTCGGCGCCTGCGTTCCCAGCGCAATCCAGGCCACCAGCGCCACCCCGGCCGCGGTCGCCGCCAACGCCAGCATCGCGCGCAGAGGACGCTCGCCGCGCCGCGCCTGCGGCGCCAGCAGCACCGGGTCGCGCTCCAGGCACTGCATGACGCGCGCGGTCAGGCGTCGGTCGAGCGCCGGCGCCCGGCGCAAGGCGTCGCCGATCAGATGGTAGCTGTCCCAGGCTTGTCGCAGTCCATCGTCGCGGGCCATCGCCGACAACACGGTCGCCTGCTGGCGATCCTCCAGTTCATCGTCGAGAAATGCAGACAGCGCGGATTTCATCGTTTCACCTCCATCACCAGCGTTTGTCGCCACCCGGTTCGAGCAGGGGCTCGAGCCTCGCCGCGATGGCTTCCCGGGCGCGGAAGATGCGCGAACGCACCGTACCGATCGGGCAGTCCATGATTTGTGCTATTTCCTCGTAGCTCAAGCCTTCGATCTCCCGCAACAGGATGGCCGAACGCAGATCCTCCGGCAATTCACCCATCGCTGCTTCGACGGTGTTGCCGATCTCCTTCGACAGCAGAATGCGCTCCGGCGTGTTGTTGTCGCGCAACTGATCTCCATCCTCAAAGCCCTCCGCCTCCTCGTTGGCGTAATCCGTGGTCGTCG
>JAHFRE010000268.1 GCA_023258955.1 Sterolibacterium sp. | reverse complement strand
ATACCACGACGCCGAATCCGCGCGTCGGCTGCGTCCTGGTGCAAGCCGGCTCGGTGATCGGCGAAGGCCACACCCAGCCGGCCGGACGCAACCACGCCGAGATCGAGGCGCTCGAGGACGCCGCCACGCGCCGCGCCGTGACCACCGGCGCCACCGCCTACGTGAGCCTCGAACCCTGCAATCACTACGGCCTGACCCCGCCCTGCGTCGAGGCCCTGATCGCCGCAGGCGTCGCCCGCGTGGTCGCCGCCATGGAAGACCCCAATCCGCTGGTCGCCGGCCAGGGCCTGGCGAAGCTGCGCGCCGCCGGCGTGCTCACCGAGTGCGGACTGATGGAAGCCGAGGCGCGCGATCTCAACATCGGCTTCGTCGCCCGCATGTCGCGCGGTCGCCCCTGGCTGCGTCTGAAGGTCGCCGCCAGCCTCGACGGCAAGACCGCGCTGAACAACGGACGCTCGCAGTGGCTGACCGGAGCGGAGGCGCGCGCCGACGGCCATCACTGGCGCGCCCGCGCCTGCGCCATCCTCACCGGCATCGGCACCGTGCTGGGCGACGATCCGCAAATGAACGTGCGCGCCGTGACCACCCCGCGCCAACCGCTGAAGGTGCTGGTCGATAGCCGACTCGAGCTGCCGCAATCGGCGCGCCTGCTCGATGGCGGCAAGCTGCTGGTCGCCACCGCTGCGAGCGACACGGACAAGCGCGCGCAACTGGCGGCGCGCGGCGTCGAACTGCTGCACCTGCCCGACGGCCAGGGCCGGGTGGACCTGCGCCGGCTGCTCGAGGAGCTGGCGCGCCGTGGGATCAACGAGCTCCATGCCGAAGCCGGTGCCGGCCTCAACGGTGCCCTGATCCAAGCCGGCCTGGTCGATGAACTGCTGCTCTATTTGGCGCCCTGCCTGATCGGCGACACCGCCCGCGGCATGTTCGCCCTGCCCGAACTCGAGGATCTCGCCGGCAAGCGCGAGCTCGCCATCGTCGATGTCGCCCGCTGCGGCGGCGACCTGCGGATCATCGCCAGAACAGCCGCGCCCGGTCGCCAATCTCCCTACTGAAGGCATAGTTTTTTGTTGTCCGCGAGACGAGTAGACTGAAAATTTCTCCGGCCTCGGAGAAAGGATGGTCGAACATGCTCCACGGTTTCTTTGATCCGCCCTGGTGGGCTGCCCTGCTCGTGGCGCTGGCCTTGACCCATGTCACGATCGCCGCCGTCACCATCTTCCTGCACCGTCACCAGAGCCATCGTGCGCTGGAGTTGGGCCCGCTGCCCTCGCACTTCTTCCGCTTCTGGTTGTGGCTGACCACGGGCATGATCACCAAGGAGTGGGTGGCGATCCATCGCAAGCATCACGCCAAGTGCGAAACCAGCGAGGACCCGCACAGCCCGCGGGTGCTGGGCCTGCCGCGGGTGCTGTTCGGCGGCGTGTTTCTCTACGTCAAGGAATCGCACAAGCGCGACACCATCGCCCGCTATGGCCACGGCACACCCGCTGATTGGCTCGAACGCCATCTCTATACGCCGTTGCACAAGCTGGGCATCGTGCTGATGCTGGCCATCGACCTGGCGCTGTTCGGCCCGCTGTTCGGGGCGCTGATTTGGGCTTTGCAGATGCTGTGGATCCCCTTTTGGGCGGCCGGCGTCATCAACGGTGTCGGCCACTATTGGGGTTACCGCAGCTTCGCCTGTGCCGATGCCTCGACCAACATCGTGCCTTGGGGCATCCTGATCGGTGGCGAGGAATTGCACAACAACCACCACGCCTACGTCGGCTCGGCCAAGCTGGCGAACAAGTGGTTCGAGTTCGATATCGGCTGGTTCTACATCCGCGTCCTGGCCGCGTTGCGCCTGGCGCGGGTGAAGAAGGTGGCACCGCCGCTGCACCTGGCGGCGCGACCCGGCATCGATCTGGAAACCCTGCACGCGGTCATCACCCATCGCTACGAGGTGCTGGCGCGCTTCATCAAGTCGATGCAGCGGGTCGCCGCCGATGAGTGCGCACGGATGAAGATCGACGCGCGCGAGGGTCGGCAGTTGCGACGTCTGCTGCAGCAAAAGCGCGACGCGCTGCCGCTGCTGCAGCGCGAAGCGCTGGGAAATCTGCTGGCCAGAAGCGTGCAACTGGCGAAGATCTACGCCATGGGCGCGGAACTCGAAGCGCTGTGGGCGCGTTCCAGCGCCAGCCGCGGGCAATTGCTGGAGCAGTTTCGCGACTGGACGCGACGCGCCGAAAGCAGCGGCATCCGGCAGCTGGAAGAGTTTTCACGGCGCTTGCAGCGCTACGCCGTCTAGCCTCGCCGGCCTGGTCGGATCGGCGCGGCAGCGCGCGCCCGACTAGGTAACTTTACTCTATGCCCGGCCCCGCAACCTAGTCTAGACTGGCGCTCCGACCATAGGCGAGCGATGACCTGCCCCGCTTCTCATGAACTGGAAGATACTTCCGCGGCGTTCTTTCAAGACCAGGCTGAGCCTGTTCACGCTGGCCATCTTCCTGATCAGCATCTGGTCGCTCTCCTATTACGCCAGCCATGAGTTGCGCCAGGACATGCAACTGTTGCTGCGCGATGAGCAGCGGTCGACCGCCGCGATCGTTGCCGACTCGGTCAACGACGATCTGAAACTACGCTTCGTGGCATTGCACGACGTCGCCGCGACGCTGACCAAACTCGTGGGCGACAACGCGGTTCTGCAGAGCGAGCTGGAAGAGCACGCGGCGCTGCAGACCCTGTTCAACGACGGTGTCTTCGTCACCGGCAGCGATGGCACGGCGATCGCGGCGGTGCCGCTCGCGACCGGGCGGCTCGGCGTCAAACTCGGCGATCGAGACCATGTCGCCGCGGCGCTGCAGGAGGGAAGGGCGACCATCGGTGCGCCCCTCCCCGGCAAGACGCGGGGCGTCCCCAGCGTCGGCATGACGGTGCCGATACGCGATGCGCGGGGCAAGGTGATCGGCGCCTTGTCGGGCAACATCGATCTGGGCATGCCCAGTTTTCTCGACCTGATCGCCGACAACCGCTTCGGCCAGCGCGGCGAGTTGCTGCTGATCGCGCCGCTCTTGCGCGTGGTGGTGACGGCCTCGAATCGGCGCCACGTCATGGAAGCGCTGCCCGCGCCCGGGGTCAGTTCCTTGCTCGACCGCCGCATGCAGGGTTACGAAGGCACCGAAATATTCGTCGATCCGCTGGGCGTGGAAGTGCTGTCCACGGCCAAGAAGATTCCCCTGGCGGGCTGGTACCTGGCCGCCGTGTCGCCGACGGCGGAGGTCTTCGCCCCCGTATACGATCTGCAGTGGCGCATGCTGTCGGCGACGCTCCTGCTCTCCCTGGCCGCTGGCACCTTCGTCTGGATGATGCTGCATCGCGAACTGACGCCGATGACCGACGCGGTGCGGCAGCTGGCCGCCATGACCAGCAGAAAGAAGCCGATCCAGGCCCTGGCCGTCGCCAATGGCGAATTCGGCGCGGTCGTCGATGGGGTCAACGATCTGCTGCAGGTGATAGAGAAGAACGAGATCTCGCTGCGCCAGAGCGAGCAGCGCTACCGCAGCCTGTTCAACAACGCCGCGATCGCCATGTTCCAATCGCGCCCCGATGGCAGCGCGATGCTCGATTGCAACGACAAGTTCCTCGAACTGGTGGGCAGCAATCGCGACGAGGTCATCGGCGCGCCCTCGGCCGTGCTGTGGCAGGATCAAGGGCAACGCCAGGAAATGCTCCGGCGCTTGGAAGCCGAAGGGCAGGTGACCGATCTCGAATTCGAACTGCTGAACACGCAGGGCGAAGTGCGGCACTGCCTCACCTCGCTGCGGCTCTACCGGGAAGAGGACTTGCTCGAAGGCTCGATCCAGGACATCAGCAAGCGCAAGCAGGCGGAAGAGGCGCTGCGCGAGCAGGCCGACCGGTTGCGCGCGCTGTCCGGGCGCGTGCTGGAAGCGCAGGAGACCGAGCGCCGGCGTCTGGCGATCGAACTGCACGACGAACTGGGCCAGGCGCTGACCGCGATCAAGTTCAACATGCTGGCCCGTGAGCGCTCGCAGGATCGCTCGCCGGCGGAGCAGAACGCCGCCGATCTGGGTATCGTCGAAGACGCGCTGCAGCAGGTACGGCGCCTGGCGCTGGCGCTGCGGCCATCGATGCTCGACGACCTTGGGCTGGTACCGGCGCTGCGTTGGATCGTCGAGCAGACCATGGCGCGCGGCAATCTCGACATTCAACTGCGCGCGAGCGATTTTCAGGCGCGCTTCAAGCCCGAGATCGAAACCGCGTGCTTTCGCATCGTTCAAGAATCGCTGACCAACATCGTGCGCCACGCCCAGGCCAGGCAGGTGCGCATCGATCTGTTCCAGGATGGGCGGACTCTGGTGCTGTGCATCGCTGACGATGGCTGCGGCTTCGACCCGGGTGCGGCGCAGCGCCGCGCCCTGGTCGGCGAAAATATGGGTTTGCTCGGCATGCAGGAAAGAGCAGCGCTGGTAGGTGGTCGACTGACCGTCGACTCGGCGCCGGGGCGAGGCTGCACGGTGCGCCTGCGCTGTCCCTTGACCCTGCGCGGGGAGGCAGAATGAAACGGTTGCGCGTCATGCTCGCCGACGACCACACGTTGGTGCGGGCGGGCATCAGAAAACTGCTGGAATCGGCTCCCGAGCTCGAGGTGGTCGGCGAGGCCGACGATGGCCTGGCCCTGCTGGCGCTGGTGGAGCGATTGCAGCCCGACCTGGTGTTGATGGACATCGGCATGCCCCACCTCAACGGACTCGAGGCCACCAGCCAGCTGCTCAAGGCCTGGCCCAAGACGCAGGTGCTGATCCTGTCGATGCACCAGGACGAGGAGTACGTGCGCCAGGCCTTGCGTCACGGCGCCGCCGGTTACCTGCTCAAGGACGCGGCACCGCTGGAACTCGATCTGGCGATCGCGGCGATCCGCGGCGGCGGCACCTATCTCAGCCCCGCCGTCACCCGCGGCGTGCTCACCGACTACGTGCAA
>JAHFRE010000267.1 GCA_023258955.1 Sterolibacterium sp. | reverse complement strand
CGTGACCAAGGCAGCGATCTTCACCTGGTCCAGCTTGGCCAGGGGCAGCAGCGCCCGGGCGTGACCCATGTCGAGGGTCCCGGCGAACAGCGCATCCTGCACCGGCTTGGCCAGATGCAGCAGGCGCAGCAGATTGCTCGCCGCCGGGCGCGAGCGACCGACCGCGTCGGCCGCCTGCTGGTGGGTCATGGCGAATTCGTCGATCAGGCGTTGCAGGCCGGCCGCCTCTTCGAGCGGATTCAGGTCTTCGCGCTGGATGTTCTCGATCAGCGACATGGCCAGCGCTGCCTCGTCGGCGATGTCGCGCACCAGGGTCGGCACTTCGGCGACGCCGGCCAGCTGCGCCGCGCGCCAGCGCCGTTCGCCGGCGATGATCTCGAAGCGACCGCTGCCCAGCGGCCGCACCAGGATCGGTTGCATGATGCCCTGGGCCTTGATCGAGGCGGCCAACTCGCGCAAGGACTCCTGGTCCATGCGCGTGCGCGGCTGGTACTTGCCCGGCTGCAGGGCGGCGACGGCCAGCGTTTCCTGATGCACCGCGTCGCCGCCGCTGTTGGCGGCGAGCAACGCATCGAGGCCGCGGCCGAGGCCCTTGTTCCTTGGTGGGTTCATGGCTTGCTCCCTGTCCTCAAAATTTGCTGACCCGTTCGAGCATTTCCTGCGCGAAGGCGATGTAGCCCTGCGCACCCTTCGACGCCTTGTCGAAGATCACGCCGGGGATGCCGTAGCTCGGCGCCTCCGCCAGGCGCACGTTGCGCGGCACGATGCTCCTGAACACCTTGTCGCCGAAGTGCTGTTCGAGCTCAGACGAGACCTGCTGGCTCAGCGTCGCCCGCGGATCGAACATGACGCGCAGGATGCCGATGATCTTCAGGTCCGGGTTGAGCTTGGCGTGCACCTTCTTGATCGTGTTGACCAGGTCGGAGAGGCCCTCTAGCGCGTAGTACTCGCACTGCATCGGGATGACAACCCCGTGGGCGGCGCAAAGACCGTTCAAGGTCAGCAAGGACAGCGACGGCGGGCAATCGATGAGCACGAAATCGTAATCGGCTGCGTGGTTGGCGAGCGCTTCCTTCAGGCGCAACTCCCGCCGGTCAAGGTCCACCATTTCGATCTCGGCGCCGGCCAGATCGCGATTGGCGGGCAGGACATCGAAGCCGCCGGAAGGCGAGGCGGCCCGCGCCTGGGCCAGGCCCGCGAGGCCGACGAGAACTTGGTATACGGAGCTGGTGAGCGTACGCTTGTCTATGCCGCAGCCCATGGTCGCGTTGCCCTGGGGGTCGAGGTCCACCAGCAGGGTGCGCTGGCCGCTCGCCGCCAGGGCGGCGGCGAGATTCACCGAGGTGGTGGTCTTGCCGACCCCGCCTTTCTGATTGGCGATGGCGAAGATGTGCATGTCTCAGGTTCTCTCGATGATGATCAAATGTCGTTGCGCCGCCAGCCATGGCACCTTGAGCGCGACGCAGTCGCAGACCCGCCAATCCGGGGGCAGGGCGGCGATCTCCTCGGTCGGATGCTGGCCCTTCATGGCCAACAGGCGACCGGCCGGCGCCAGCAGGGCGCTGCCGATACGCACGAAGGAAGCTAGATCGGCGAAGGCTCGCGAGACCACCGCCTCGACCGGTTGCCAGTTTTCCGAGGTCTCCAGGGTTTCGGCGCGAGCGCAGTGAACGCTCACATTCTTGAGCTCAAGATCGATCTTCGCTTGGGTGAGGAAGCCGGCTTTCTTCTGCGTGCTCTCGATCAGCTTGACCGCCATCTCCGGTCTGGCCAACGCCAGCGGTATGCCGGGCAGACCGGCACCGCTGCCCAGATCGGCAAGGCTGGAGGGCGAGCCGAGATAGGGCAGCAGAGAGAGGGAATCGAGCAAGTGTGCGCTCACCATCGCCAGTTCGGCGCGCACCGATGTCAGGTTGTAGGTGCGGTTCCAGCGGCCGAGCAGGGACAGATAGTCGAGCAGACCTTGCTGCTTGGCCGCCCCGAGATCCAAACCCAGCTCGACCAAACCCTCGGCCAGCCGCGCCGCCGGCGTCACGCTGCCTTCGCCCGCATCGAGTGGCGCTTGACGTGCACCAGCAGCAGCGAAATGGCGGCGGGGGTCACACCCTGGACGCGCGACGCCTGGCCCAGGGTCTGCGGCTTGTACTGGTTCAGGCGCTGACGCACTTCGATCGACAGGCCCTGCACCTGTCCGTAGTCGAAATCCTGGGGCAGGGCCGTGTCTTCCTGGGCCAAGCTGCGCGCGATCTCCTCTTGCTGGCGCTCGATGTAGCCGGCGTACTTGGCCTGTATTTCCACCTGTTCGACCACCGCCGGATCGGTGAGGCCCTCACCGGCGCCAGGCAGGGAGAGCAGTGAGCGGTAGCTGACCTGTGGTCGCCGCAGCAGGTCGAGCAGGCGGTACTCGTGTTCGAGCGGCTGGCCGAGGACGCGCAGCGCCTCGGTTGCCGCCACGATCTTGGGACTGACCCAGGTGTCGCGCAGGCGCTGCGTCTCGCGTTCGATGGCCTCGCGCTTGGCGCAGAACGCCGCCCAGCGCTGCTCGTCGATCAGGCCCAGTTGGCGCCCCGCCTCGGTCAGACGCAGGTCGGCGTTGTCTTCGCGCAGCGACAGGCGGTACTCGGCGCGGCTGGTGAACATCCGGTAGGGTTCGGCGACGCCACGGGTGATCAGGTCATCGACCAGGACGCCGAGGTAGGCCTGGTCGCGGCGCGGACACCAGGGCTCACGCCCCCGCACCAGTTGCGCGGCGTTCACCCCGGCGAGCAGTCCCTGCGCCGCCGCCTCCTCGTAGCCGGTGGTGCCGTTGATCTGGCCGGCGAAGAACAGTCCGCCGATGGAGCGGGTCTCCAGCGAGCTCTTCAGGTTGCGCGGATCGAAGTAGTCATATTCGATGGCGTAGCCGGGGCGCAGGATGTGGGCGTTCTCCAGGCCGTGCATGCTGCGCACCAGGGCCAACTGGACGTCGAAGGGCAGGCTGGTGGACACCCCCTGCGGGTAGACCTCGGTGGTGCTGAGGCCCTCCGGCTCGAGAAATACCTGGTGGCTGTCCTTGCCGGCGAAGCGGTGGATCTTGTCCTCGATCGACGGGCAGTAGCGCGGTCCGACGCCGTTGATGACGCCGGTGAACAGCGGTGAGCGATCGAGGCCGGCGCGGATGATCTCGTGGGTGCGGGCGTTGGTCGCGGTGATCCAGCAGGGCACCTGGCGCGGATGCTGGGCGACCGATCCCAAGAACGAAAACACCGGCGGCGGATCGTCTCCCGGTTGCATCTGCAAGCGCGAGTAATCGATGCTGCGGCCGTCGAGCCGCGGCGGTGTGCCGGTCTTAAGGCGTCCCACCGGCAGCGACAGCTCGCGCAGGCGCAGGCTCAGGGAAGCCGCGGGCGGATCACCGGCGCGGCCGGCGGCGTAGTTGGCCAGACCGACGTGCACCAGGCCACCGAGAAAGGTGCCGGCGGTCAGCACCACCGCCCGCGCCTCGAAGCGCAAGCCCAGCTGCGTCACCACGCCGCTGACCTGGTCGCCGGCGAGCGTCAGATCGTCGACCGCCTGCTGGAACAGGGTCAGATTGGGCTCGTTCTCCAGGCGCCCGCGGATCGCCGCCTTGTACAGCAGCCGATCGGCCTGGGCGCGGGTCGCCCGCACCGCCGCACCCTTGCTCGAATTGAGGGTGCGGAACTGGATCCCGGCTTCGTCGGTCGCCGCCGCCATGGCGCCGCCCAGCGCATCTATCTCGCGCACCAGGTGCCCCTTGCCGATGCCGCCGATCGAGGGGTTGCAGGACATCTGCCCGAGGGTCTCGAGGTTGTGCGTCAGCAGCAGGGTGCGCGCGCCGGCGCGGGCGGCGGCCAGGGCCGCTTCGGTGCCGGCGTGGCCGCCACCGATGACGATGACTTCGAACGGGGTGGGAAAGAGCATGCGACAGCGGCCGGCTTCAGCAAAAGAGGCGCAATCATACGCCGCTGCAACGGAAAATTGTAGCGCGTTGGTTCCACGTGAAACGTCGGACTGCGGCGCCGGCCCAAGCGGGTTGTTTCACGTGGAACCGGAGCCGCCACTTCAGGCGCTGCGACCTCCTGGCTCGAAGGCGCGCCGGGGTCGGCCCCGTACCAGCACCAGCTACATGCTAGTGGCGGCCGCCGAGACCTAGGTAGCTCTCCACCACCTTCGGATCGTCGATCAACTGGGTGCTCGGCCCCTCCAGCGCCATCTCCCCCGTCTCCAGGACGTAGCCGTAGTCGGCGATCTGCAGCGCGGCGCGGGCGTTCTGCTCCACCAGCAGGATGCCCACACCGGTGCGCTTGAGCTCGGCGATGATGCGAAAGATCTCTTTCACCACCAGCGGCGCCAGACCGAGGCTGGGCTCGTCGAGCAGCAGCAGCTTGGGCTTGGCCATCAGCGCCCGGCCGACCGCCAGCATCTGCCGCTCGCCGCCGGACAGGGTGCCCGCCTGCTGCGCGCGGCGCTCCTTGAGGCGCGGAAAGATGTCGAACACCCGCCCCATGGTCTCGCCGTGGTCGCGGGCGCCGCGCCGGTAGTTGACGAAGGCGCCGAGCAGGAGGTTGTCCTCGACGCTCATCTCGCCGAACAGCTCGCGTTTCTCCGGCACCAGATTCATGCCCAGGCCGACCATGTGCTCGACGCTGCCGTCGTCCTCCGGCTTGCCGAGGAAGCTCACCTCGCCGCTGGTCTTCGGCAACAGGCCCATGATGGCGCAGAGCATGGTCGTCTTGCCGGCGCCGTTGGGCCCGATCACGGTGACGATCTGGCCTGGGGCGACCTTCAGATTGGCGTGGTGCAGGGCCTCGACCTTGCCGTAGGCGACGCACAGGTCTTTCACCTCGAGGAGGGTGGTGGTGTTCATTCCACACCTCCGAGGTAGGCTTCGAGCACCGCCGGATCGCGCTGCACTTCCTCCGGCAGGCCCTCGGCGATGCGCTGGCCGAACTCCATGACCACCACCCGATCGGCCAGGCCC
>JAHFRE010000266.1 GCA_023258955.1 Sterolibacterium sp. | reverse complement strand
AGTGGCTGCAGCCCTACACCCAGGCGACGCTGGAAGCGCTGGGACGCCAGGGGCTGGGCCGGGTCGACGTGATCTGCCCGGGCTTCGCCGGCGACTGCCTGGAGACCCTGGAGGAGATCGCCATGGAAGTGCGCGCCGCCTTTGTCGCGGCCGGCGGCGGCGAGCTGCACTACATCCCCTGTCTCAACGAGCGCGACGACTGGATCGCCGCCCTGGCCGACATCGCCCGCAGCCACTTGGGCAGTTGGCTGCTGCCCGTCGCGGTCGATACCGGGAGCGTCGCCAGGGCCAAGGCTTTGGGGGCGAAGAGCTAGCACCAGGTACGTGGCAGCACCAGATACGTGCTAGCACCAAGTACGTGCTAGCCGGGCTCAAGCTGGAGCGGATCGGGCCGTTAGCCCAGGTAGTCATCCCCCGAGGCATCCCCATGAACGTCACCAAATCCGCCGTGGACCTGTCGGCGCAGCACAGCGCCAGCAGCCACACCGAGCTCACCGAGACGCTGCGCGCCTGGATCGGCGAGGCGAGGCCCGATTTCGAGTCCATGAACAAGGGCACCACGGACAAGGGCACGACAGCCACCATCTCCGCCGCGGCCCTGGCCTCGCTCAAGGCGCAGCCCCCGATCGTGGCGCCGGCCATCGCCAGCGGCGAGACCCAGGCCATCCAGGACGCCATCGATCAGACCGACCAGGATCCGATCATCCATTTGATCCGGCTGATGGTCGAAATGCTCACCGGTCACAAGATCGGCATCGTCTCGATCCGCGGCACCTCAGGCGCCACGGCGACCTCCGGCCAGGTGCCACGGGCGACTGCCGCAGCGGCCAGCGCGCCGCCGCCGGCAGCGAGGGCCGGCTACGGCATCGAGTACGACAAGCGGCTGGTCTACAGCGAGAGCGAGCGCACCGATGTCCATGCCAGCGGCACCGTGCTGACCGCCGACGGCCGACAGATCAGCTTCCAGCTCGCCTTGTCGATGCAGCGCAGCTATCAGGAGGAAAGCAGCACCAGCCTGCGCGCCGGCGACGGCGTCAGGAAGGATCCGCTGGTGATCAATTACGCCGCCGCATCGGCCACGCTCCAGGTTCAGCGCTTCAGCTTCCAACTCGACGCGCGCGGCGCGACGGACCAGATACCGATGCTCGCCAGCGGCAGCGGCTTCCTGGCCCTGGATCTCAACAACAACGGCGTCATCGATTCCGGCAAGGAGCTGTTCGGCGCGGCCAGCGGCAAGGGCTTCGCCGACCTCGCCGCCTACGACGCCGACGGCAACGGCTGGATCGACGCAGCCGATCCGGTGTTCGGCCGGTTGCGCATCTGGACACCGGACGGCAAGGGCGGCGGCGATCTGTCCAGCCTCGCCGACAAGAACATCGGCGCCCTGTCCCTGGCCAACGCCGCGACCCCCTTCGAGCTCAGGGACGGGTCCAACCGTTCGTTGGGGGCGGTGCGGGCCAGCGGCGTCTTTCTGCGCGAGGATGGCAGCGCCGGTAGCGTGCAGCAGGTCGACCTGACCGTCTGAGGCAAGGCCGCGGCGGCGGCCGGGCCACAAAAATATTTCAACACGCCTTGAAAGCGCTGGTTTCGTCCCCACAATGCCCTAAGTTTCTTAGGGAGCATTGCCATGCAAGACGAAAACACCGTACCCCAGGCGCTGGGTTCGGAGCCCGCGAGCGCGGCTGACGCCGCTGTCGGCGCGCCTGCCGCCCCGGCCGCCGGGGAAACAACCGAAGCCATGCCCAGCCTCGAGGAGTCGCTGCGCCGCGCCGAACTCCTCGCCGAAGAACACCACGACGCCTGGCTGCGCGCCAAGGCCGAGACCGAGAACGTGCGCCGCCGGGCCCAGGAAGACGTGCTGAAGGCGCACAAGTTCGCCAGCGAGAAGTTCGTCGCCGACATCCTGGCGGTCAAGGACAGCCTCGAAGCGGCGCTGGCCAACGAAAACCAGAGCGCCGAGAACCTGCGCGCCGGCGTCGAACTGACCCTGCGCCAGCTGAGCTCGGTATTCGAAAAGGGCAGCGTCGCCGAAATCAATCCGCTCAACGAGAAGTTCGACCCGCACAAACATCAGGCGATCAGCCAGATCGAGGCGCCGGGGGTCGAACCCAATCAGGTGGTGCAGGTCCTGCAGAAGGGCTACAGCCTGCACGAGCGCATCGTGCGCCCGGCGCTGGTCATCGTCGCCAAGTCGGGCCAGGCTTGAAGATGGCCGGGCCAACCCCATATCCCGCTTAGGACTGCGACCGGCGACCAGCGCCGGCGACAACGAACCGATCAATCGAAAAGGAAAGCAAATGGGCAAGATCATAGGCATCGACCTCGGCACCACCAACAGCTGCGTCGCCGTCATGGAAGGCGGCAAGCCCAAGGTCATCGAAAACGCGGAAGGCACGCGCACCACGCCCTCCATCGTCGCCTACGCGGAGGACGGCGAGATCCTCTGCGGCGCCTCGGCCAAGCGCCAGGCGGTGACCAACGCCAAGAACACCCTCTACGCGGTGAAGCGCCTGATCGGCCGCCGCTTCGACGAAAAAGAGGTGCAGAAGGACATCGACCTGATGCCCTACCGGATCGTCAAGGCCGACAACGCCGACGCCTGGGTCGAGGTACGCGGCAAGAAGATGGCGCCGCCCCAGGTCTCGGCCGAAGTGCTGCGCAAGATGAAGAAGACCGCCGAGGACTACCTCGGCGAAGAGGTCACCGAAGCGGTGATCACCGTGCCCGCCTACTTCAACGACAGCCAGCGCCAGGCGACCAAGGACGCCGGCCGCATCGCCGGTCTCGAGGTCAAGCGCATCATCAACGAACCGACGGCGGCGGCGATCTCCTTCGGCCTCGACAAGAAGGAAGGCGACCGCAAGATCGCGGTCTATGACCTGGGCGGCGGCACCTTCGACATCTCCATCATCGAGATCGCCGAGATCGAAGGCGAGCACCAGTTCGAGGTGCTGTCGACCAACGGCGACACCTTCCTCGGTGGCGAGGACTTCGACCAGCGCCTGATCGACTACATCATCGCCGAGTTCAAGAAGGAACAGGGCGTCGACCTGAAGAACGACGTGCTGGCCCTGCAGCGGCTCAAGGAGTCGGCAGAGAAGGCCAAGATCGAGCTGTCTTCCGCCCAGCAGACCGAGATCAACCTGCCCTACATCACGGCGGATGCCACCGGCCCCAAGCACCTGGTGCTGAAGATCACCCGCGCCAAGTTCGAGAGCCTGGTCGACGAACTGGTCGAACGCACCATGGAGCCCTGCCGCATCGCGATCAAGGACTCCGGCCTCAAGGTCGGCGACATCGCCGACGTGATCCTGGTCGGCGGCATGACGCGCATGCCCAAGGTACAGGACCGGGTCAAGGAGTTCTTCGGCCGCGAGCCGCGCAAGGACGTCAATCCCGACGAGGCGGTGGCAATCGGCGCCGCCATCCAGGGCGGCGTGCTGCAGGGCGAGGTCAAGGACGTGCTGCTGCTCGACGTGACCCCGCTGTCGCTGGGGATCGAGACCCTGGGCGGCGTCATGACCAAGCTGATCCCCAAGAACACCACCATCCCGACCAAGCAGAGCCAGGTCTTCTCCACCGCCGATGACGGCCAGTCGGCCGTGACCATCCACGTGCTGCAAGGCGAACGCGAA
Source organism: Sterolibacterium sp. (assembly GCA_023258955.1). Lineage (GTDB taxonomy): Bacteria > Pseudomonadota > Gammaproteobacteria > Burkholderiales > Rhodocyclaceae > CAIYYX01. The sequence continues at coordinate 1,361 of JAHFRE010000266.1, read as the reverse complement.
GTGGCCAACGGCAACAAGAGCCTGGGCCAGTTCAACCTGACCGACATCCCGCCGGCGCCGCGCGGCATGCCGCAGATCGAGGTCACCTTCGACATCGACGCCAACGGCATCCTCCACGTCTCGGCCAGGGACAAAGCCACCGGCAAGGAAAACAAGATCACCATCAAGGCCAATTCGGGCCTGTCGGAAGCCGAGATCCAGGCGATGGTCAAGGACGCCGAGACCCACGCCGAGGACGACAAGAAGACGCGGGAACTGGTCGACGCGCGCAACCAGTGCGACGCCATGGTGCATTCGGTGAAGAAGGCGCTGACCGAGCACGGCGACAAGCTCGCGGCCGAGGAAAAGACCAAGATAGAAACCGCCATCAAGGAAGCCGAGGAAGCGCTCAAGGCGGGTAACGACAAGGCCGAGATCGAGGCCAAGACCCAGGCGCTGATGGCCGCTTCGCAGAAGCTCGGCGAAGCCGTCTATGCCCAGCAGCAGGCGGCCGAGGGCGCCGCCGGGGCAGCGGGCGGCGCGGCCGGGGGCGGGGACGGCGCCGGCGGCGAAGCGAAGAAGGACGACGGCGACGTGGTGGATGCCGAGTTCACCGAGGTGAAAGACAAGAAGTAGAGCGCAATCCTTGAACCGCAGAGGCACAGAGGCACAGAGTATTCTCTGTGAAACGCTCTGTGCCTCTGCGTCTATGTGGTGATACGTCATGGCGAAACGCGACTTTTACGAAATCCTCGGCATCAACCGTGATGCCAACGAGGAGCAGATCAAGAAGGCCTATCGCAAGCTGGCCATGAAGCACCATCCCGACCGCAATCCGGACAATCCCAAGTCCGAGGAGGCGTTCAAGGAGGCGAAGCTCGCCTACGAGGTGCTCTCCGACCCGAAGAAGCGCGCCGCCTACGATCAGTACGGCCACGCCGGCATCGAGCAGCAGACCGGCGGTGGCGGCGCCCAGGGCTTCGGCGGCTTCTCCGACGCCTTCTCCGACATCTTCGGCGACATCTTCGGTGGCGGCCGCGCCGGCGGCGGCCGCTCCAACGTCTATCGCGGCGCCGACCTGCGCTACAACCTCGAGGTCAGCCTCGAAGACGCCGCCCGCGGTTCGGAGACGCGCATCCGCATCCCGACCATGGAGGAGTGCAGCGCCTGCAACGGCAGCGGCGCCAAGAAGGGTACCGCCCCCGCCACCTGCCCGACCTGCGGCGGCCACGGCCAGGTGCGCATGCAGCAGGGCTTCTTCTCCATCCAGCAGACCTGCCCCAAGTGCCACGGCACCGGCCGCTACGTCGCCGAGCCCTGCGTCACCTGCCACGGCGGCGGCCGGGTCAAGCAGCACAAGACCCTGTCGGTGAAGATACCCT
>JAHFRE010000265.1 GCA_023258955.1 Sterolibacterium sp. | reverse complement strand
TCACCTACAGCCACGACGAGACCAACCACATGGCCGACGTCCTGCTGCCCGAGCGCACCGACTTCGAGAGCACGCAATTGATCCGCGTCGGCGGCAGCAAGTTCATCGAACAGTTCTGGGACCACGAGGGCTTCGCCCTGCGCCAGCCGGCGATCGAACCGCGCGGCGACACCATGGACTTCACCGAGATCACCACCGAGCTGGCGGTGCGCGCCGGACTGCTCGAGCGCTACAACGAGGCGCTCAACCGCGGCGCCGCCTGCGTCCGCCTGGTGGCCGGGAACTACGACTTCGGGCTCGACCCGAAGCTGCGCCACGACGCCAACACCATCTGGGACCGCACCTGCCGTGCCGCCAGCGCCGAGATCACCGATGGCGCCGCCAGCGACGGCCTCGACTGGTTCAAGCAGAACGGCTATCGCACCAAGCCCATCTCGCGTCTTTCCTGGTACCTGTTTCCGGAGATGCGCAAGCAGGGCATCCGTTTCGAAATGCCCTTCCAGGAGCGCCTCTACCGCGTCGGCGTCGAGCTGGGCCGGCGCTTGCACGAGCAAGGCATCAAGTGGTGGGACGAGCAGTTGGAGGAATACGGCGGTCTGCCGACGATCGGCGATTTTCCCGGGATCTGGGAGAAGGAGACGATCAAGCAGGCGGGCTCGCTCGACGAATACCCGTTCTGGTTGCTGACGGCGCGCAGCATGCAGTACGCCTGGGGCAGCAACGTCGGGGTGCAGTTGATGGACGAGGTGGCGAGCAATATGCGCGGCCACAAGGGCGTGCTGATCAACGCCAAGCGCGCCAAGGCGATGGGCATCGCCCACGGCGAGCTGGTCGAGGTGTTTTCCTACCTCGGCGTCACCACCGGGCCGGCGGTGCTGTCCGAGGGCATCCGCGCCGACACCCTGCTGATGATGGGCCAGTTTGCGCACTGGGCGACCCCCTACGCCAAGGATCTCGGCGCACCCAGCGTAAACGCCCTGATTCCGATGTCGGTAGCGCTGACCGACTCCACCGGTTCGGGCGCCGACATCGTCCGCGTCGGCGTGCGTCCGGTGCCCAAGGGCACAGCAGGAGCAAAATGAAACGACCCCCACGCTCACTATGTTCGCTGCCCCCCACGGGGGCGCAGGCCTCCCTTGGGGCGGCCCGGCAGGAGGCCTCATGACCCGCTATATCATGACCGCAGACCTGCGCCGCTGCATCGGCTGCCAGACCTGCACCGCCGCCTGTCGCCAGGCCAACGCGACGCCGCCGACGGTGCAGTGGCGCACCGTGCTCGACGTCGAGAACGGCGAGTTCCCCGACGTGCGCCGCAGCTTCGTGCCCACCGGCTGCCAGCATTGCGCCGAGCCGCCGTGCATGCACGTCTGTCCGACCACCGCCACCTACCAGCGCGACGACGGCCTGGTCGGCATCGACTACGACAAGTGCATCGGCTGCGGCTACTGCGCCGTCGCCTGTCCCTATCAGGCGCGCTACATCACCCATCGCGCCGAGTTCGCCTACGGCGCGGCGATGGAATCGGAGACCGCGCGCATCGATCCGCGCCGCATGTCGGTGGCGACCAAGTGCAGCTTCTGCATCGATCGGATCGATGCCGCCAAAGAGAACGGGCTCAAACCCGGCGTCGATCACGAGGTGACGCCGGCCTGCGTCAATTCCTGCATCGCCGGCGCGCTCGCCTTCGGCGATCGCGAAGATCAGCAGAGCAACGTCTCGCAGCTCCTGGCGACGACGCAGCACTTTCGCATGCACGAAGAGCTGGGCACCGATCCCGGCTTCTACTACATCTGGGACAAGAAATGAGAGCGACCCCCTGGCACCAGACCAACTGGGATGCGCGCGCCGCCGGCAATTTCATCGGTGGCGGCAGCGGCGCCGGCCTGCTCCTCTGCGCCGGGCTGATCCAGTTCTTCGAACCGCTGCCCGGCTACCGCGGGGCGGTGCTCGCGGCCCTGCTGCTGATCGCGCTGGGTCTGCTCTGCGTGCTGGCGGAGATCGGTCGCCCGCTGCGCTCGATCAACGTCCTGCGTCACCCGCAGACCTCCTGGATGACGCGTGAGGCGATGGTCGCGCCCTTGCTCTTCGCCGCCGCTGCGGCGGCGGCCTGGTCGGGCACGGCGCTGCCGGTCGCGCTCGCCGGCCTGCTCGGCGCCAGCTATCTCTACTGCCAGGCGCGTATGCTCCAGGCCTCCAAGGGCATCCCGGCCTGGCGCCATCCCAAGACCATCCCCCTGATGCTGACCACCGGCGTCGTCGAAGGGGCGGCCTTGACGGCGCTCGCCTGCGCGCTTGCCGGCGGTTCGCCGAACCTCCTCGCCTGGCCGCTGCTCGCCGCCCTGCTGACGCGTCGCATCGCCTGGAAGAGCTACGTCGAGGCGCTGGAAAAGGACGGCGCGCCCCAACTGGCGCTGGCGGCGCTCGCCCGCTTGCGCGGGCCGCTGGAGAACTTCGGCCAGACCCTGCCCGAGTTGTTGCTGCTGGTGGCCATGGTGTTCGCGACCGAGCATAGCTGGCCGGTGGTGGTGGCTGCGGCGGTCGCCGTCGCCTCAGGATGGTTGCTCAAATTTTCCCTGGTGACGCGAGCGGCCTACAATCAGGGCTTCGCCCTGCCGGTGCTGCCGATCCGCGGCCAGGGCGAGGCCCAGCCCGGCATCAGGCCCGGCTGGAACAAGATCGTCGCCAAGGACTGAACATGATCGAGATACGTCTGCACGGTCGCGGTGGGCAGGGGGCGGTGCTCGCCGGCAACATCCTCGCTGCCGCCATGGTGCACGAAGGCCGCCACGTGGTCGCCATTCCCTCCTTCGGCTTCGAGCGGCGCGGCGCGCCGGTGGCGAGCTTCCTGCGCTTCGACGACAAAGAGATACGGCAACTGACCAACATCTACGCGCCCGACTGCGTGCTCTGCATCGATCCGACCGTCGGCCGCGCGGTGAACATCTTCGACGGGGTCAGGGAGCAGGGCATCTGGGTGCAGTGCAGCGCCAAGCCCCTGGCGGCCCTGAGCTTTCCCGACAGCATCGCCACGGTCGGTCTGTGCGACGCGGTCTCCATCGCACTGGACATCTTCCGCCGCTCGATCACCAACACCATCATGCTCGGCGCCCTGGCCAAGACCACCGGCTACGTCTCGCTCGAAGCTTTGCGCGTGGCGATCCAGAGCTCGGCCTTTCGCGACGCCGGCCTCAAGCAGAATCTCGCGGCGCTCGAGCGCGGCTACGAGGAGACGGTGGTGCACAAGATTGAACGGAGAGCGGCGGCATGAAGCAACAGAGCAAACCGCTGTTCGACGCCAGCACCATCCCCGGTGACCTGTCCCCCATCGCCACCAAACTCAATCCGATGCTGCCCGGCGACTGGCGCAGCATGCGGCCGGTGGTCGATCGCGCCAAGTGCGTCAAGTGCGCCGTCTGCTGGCTGCACTGCCCGGTGCAGTGCATCGTCGAGAAACCGGCCTGGTTCGACGTCAATCTCGCCACCTGCAAGGGTTGCGGCATCTGCATGGTCGAGTGCCCGCACCGTGCAATATCTATGGTGGAGGAATCCGCATGAGCGCTGTCCTCAAACCGAAGCCGCATTACATCGTCTGCGACGGTAACGAGGCGGCGGCCTGGGCGGTGTCGCTGGCGCAGGTGGACATGGTGGCGGTGTATCCGATCACGCCGCAGTCCTCCCTGGTCGAATACCTGGCCAAGTTCATCGCCGACGGCCGCCTCGGCGCCGAGATCGTCGACGTCGAGGGCGAGCACTCGGTGCTGTCGGTGCTGCAGGGTGCCTGCCTCGCCGGCGCCCGCACCTACACGGCCTCCTGCGGGCCGGGCCTGGCCTTCATGTTCGAGCCCTATATGCGCACCCCGGGCATGCGGTTGCCGATGGTCATGACCATCGTCACCCGCGACACGCTGACGCCGCAGAGCGTCTGGGGCGGCCATCAGGACGCGATGAGCGTGCGCGAAGTCGGCTGGATCCAGATCTATTGCGAGACCCTGCAGGAGATCCTCGACACCACCATCATGGCCTATCGCATCGCCGAGCACCACGGCGTGATGCTGCCGGTCAACGTCTGCCACGACGGCAACTACCTGTCCTTCGCCACCGGACGCATCGATCTGCCCGACCAGGCGGAGGTCGCAGCCTTCTTAGGCCAGCGCGACGTCAACTGGCACGTGGCGCTCGATCCGGAACGGCCGATGGCGGTCGATCCGCTCACCGGCGGCGCCGGCGGTCCCGGACCGGCGCTGTTCGTGCGCTATCGCAAGGGCCAGTGCCAGGGCATGCAGAACTCGCTGGCCGTGATCGAGGAGGTGCACGCCGACTGGGGACGCCGCTTCGGCCGCTACCACGCGCCGCTGGTCGAGGCCTATCGCATGGAAGACGCCGAGCTGGCCCTGGTCACCCTCGGTTCGATGACCGGCGCCGCCAAGGACGCCGTCGACGCGGCGCGGGCGCAGGGACAGAAGGTGGGTCTGGCCAAGGTCAAGACCTACCGGCCCTTCCCGGCGAAGAAGCTGGCCGAGATCCTGGCCGGCGTTGCCGCGGTGGCGGTGGTCGACCGCTCCGTGTCCTTCGGCTGGAACTGTGGCCCCCTCTACCAGGACACCCTGGCCGCATTGCAGTCGTCCACCATCCCGGCGATGAGTTGCATCGGCGGCCTGGCCGGCGCCGACATCACCGTCGGCCACTTTGCCCGGGTCATCGCCGCCTGCGCCGAGTTGGCGCAAAGCCGCACCCCCGGCGACACCCTCTGGCTGAACGAACATGACTGAAAACAGGGTTGACTATCTGGTGGCTGGTGCCAGCCACGCGGCGCTCGCCGCGCTCGAGGCGATCCGCATGCACGACAGCCAGGGCAGCGTCGCCGTGGCGTCGCGCGAAGCGCACTCGCCCTATTCGCCGACGGTGCTGCCCTACGTCGTCTCGGGCCGCTCCCAGCCCGCCGCGGTGGCCTTGAAGAGCGCCGACTACTTCGCCAGGAATCACATCGACTTTCTTGCCGGC